>CANGOK010000010.1 GCA_947455285.1 Beijerinckiaceae bacterium
AACGATGACCTTCTCAGCCGGAAGGTCCAGTTCCTCGGCGACCATCTGCGCGACGCCGATATCGGTGCCCTGGCCCATGTCCATCTTGCCGAAATAGGCGATGGCGGAGCCGTCAGCGCGAATGGAGATATAGGAGGCGAGTTTGGTCGGCACGAGCGCGGGACGCTGCTCGAGACCAACCGTGGCGGCGGAGGCCTTGTGGCCCGGCATGAGCACGGAAACGGTCAGGGCGCCTGCCGCGCTAAGGAAATGACGGCGGTTAACGTGATTGTTCATGGTTCGATGTCCCTCAGGCCGTGGCGGCGCGGCGAATGGCGCGCATGATCGAGACGTGGGTGCCGCAACGGCACTTGAGTCCGGTCAGAGCTTCTTCGATCTGGGCGTCGGTGGGCTTGGGATTCTTCTCAAGCATCGCGACAGAGGTCATGATCCAGCCGTTCATGCAATAGCCGCACTGGGGCACTTCCTCGTCGATGAAGGCCTGCTGCACCTTGTGGGGCTTGCCATCCTTCTGGATGCCCGCCAGCGTCGTGATCTTGCGGCCGGCGAGGGATTCGACGGGAATGGAGCAGGAGCGCGTAGGCTCGCCGTCAACCAGCACCGTGCAGGCGCCGCATTGGGCGAGGCCACAACCGAATTTCGGATTCTTGAGACCAAGGTCATCGCGCAGGGCGTAGAGCAGCGGCATATCCGCATCGGCATCTATGCTATGTGCTTTCCCATCGACATTGAGTTCGATTTTGGCCACGGGGGATCTCCTCCTGTACGGGGCCACACGCCCCTTGGCGGCCATATTGCTGAATCCATCGCGAGCGTCCAGAGCCTTGTGGAAGAAGGCTTGAGCGCCGCCTCTGCATGGGGCCGTTGGCAAGCCGGCGTTACTCGCCTAACTTGCCCTCGGGATGAAACGAACAAGAGGCCCGACGTCATGAGGCTTGGTATATGGACCCCGGCGCCGCTATCCATGCGCCCTGATGCGGTGTCGCAGCCTGTGATTGACGCGCTCACGCAACACGGCGGCGGCGTCGACAAGAATTACCTCTATGCGCTCGACACCCTGCAGCGCGCCGAGGAGCTTGGCTTTTCGATCAGCCTTATCGCGCAGCGTTTCCTGGGCCCGGACCTTGATTCATGGGTCCTTGCCTCGGCCCTGGCGGCCGGCACCAAGAGCATCGAGCTCATGGCCGCCGTGCATCCCGGCATCATGGACCCGCGCATCGCGGCCAAGATGGGCGCTTCCATCGACCGCATCAGCGGCGGGCGTTTCTGCGTGAACATCGTCAATGGTGGGCGCCCGCACGAATTCGCGGTCTTTGGGGAATGGATCGAGCAATCCGAGGCCCGCTATCGCCGCATGCACGAGTTCATCAAGGTGATGAAGGGCATGTGGACGAGCGACGATTTCAACTTCGATGGGGAGTTCTACAAGGTCGAGCATGGGACCGTGCCGACGAAATCGGTGCGCGAGCCCCACCCCCCGATCTTCGCCGCCAGCCGCGTGGATGAGGGCATGAATGTGGTGGCGCAGGAATGCGAGACCTGGTTCGTGAACTATAACAAGGACTTCCACTTCTACGACGAGAGCCTCAAGCGGATCCAAACCGAAGTCGGCATGATGGAGCGGCGCACCCGCGAGCTTGGCCGCAAGATGAATTATGGCATCAACGCCGTCATGCTGCTGGCCGACACGGACGAAGAGGCGGTGGCGATCGGCGAGGGCTATCTTGCCCAGCTCAAGGTTGATCCTTCGATCTTCTCCGCGTCTGGCGGTCTCGGCGCCAACCTCATCGGCTCGCCAAAGACTGTGCTGGAGCGCATCAAGCGCTACGAGGAGATGGGAATTGGCATGTTGATGCTTCAGTTCTATCCATTCCGGCAGGGACTGGAGGTCTTCGCCCGGGATATTCTGCCTCATCTCAAGGTCGATCGGGGCGAGCGGGCGCGGCTTGCGCTGGACGCCGTCCCCGTGTGAAGGCTGACGGATCTGACGAGCAGGAGTTTCCCATGAGCCGTTCTGGATTAGCCCGCATGGGAACATTCGCCGCCGCCTTGCTGGGCGGGTTTCTGGCTCTGGCCCCTCAGGCCCGGGCGCAGGCGCAGGCGGTCGCCGATTTCTACAAGGGAAAGTCCGTCGATCTTTACATCGGCTACAGCGCGGGCGGCGGATACGACGTCTATGCGCGCCTCGTGGCGCGGCATCTGGGCAAGCATATCCCCGGCAATCCCACGGTCGTGCCGCGCAACATGGACGGCGCGGGCTCCCTGCGGCTCGCCAACTGGCTTTACAACGTGGCTCCGAAGGATGGCCTCGCCATCGGCGCCCTGTCGCGCGGGGCGGCTTTCGATCCGTTGTTTGGTTCGCCCGGCGCGCAGTTCGACGCTTCGAAATTGAACTGGATCGGCAGCGCCAATAATGAGGTGAGCGTTTGCGTAGTGTGGACGGCTACGTCTGCCGTGAAAAATGTCGATGAAATGCTGCGCACGCCGGTGCTGATGGGCGGTTCAGGCGGTGCTGCGGACACTGATCAGTTCGTGCATGTCATCAATGGCGTGCTCGGCGCCAAGATGAAGCTTATTTTGGGCTATCCCGGCGGCAACGAAATCAACCTCGCCATGGAGCGCGGGGAGGTGCAGGGCCGCTGCGGCTGGTCCTGGTCGAGCGTGATCTCCACCCATCCCGAATGGCTGCGCGAAAAGAAGGTGAATGTCCTCGTCCAGCTCTCCTTGACCAAGCACGCGGATCTGCCCGATACGCCGCTCATCATGGATTTGGCGCGGACTGAGGAAGACAAGAGCATCCTTGGCCTTGTCTTCGCCCGCAATGTCATGGGCCGGCCCTTCGTCGCGCCGCCGAATGTGCCGGCTGACCGTGTT
This sequence comes from Beijerinckiaceae bacterium, assembly GCA_947455285.1. Taxonomy (GTDB): domain Bacteria; phylum Pseudomonadota; class Alphaproteobacteria; order Rhizobiales; family Beijerinckiaceae; genus Terripilifer. The sequence continues at coordinate 2,875 of CANGOK010000010.1, forward strand.
GCGGCCATGCGCAAGGCGTTCAGCGACACGATGAACGACAAGGATTTGCTCGCCGAGGCTGAGAAGACAGCGCTTGAGGTCAATCCTGTGCCCGGCGACGAGATCCAGAAGCTGGTGGTCGACGCCTACAAGACCTCGCCGCAGATCGTGAAGAAGACAGGCGAACTCCTTAAGGGACCCCTGTGAGCGCAGCCAGCCGCTTATCCGCCTTCGGGCGCTATGTTCCCAACAGGCTTGTTCGAAACGCTGACATCGAGGCCCGGTTGGGCCTTGAAGCTGGCTGGATCGAACGGCGGACGGGCATTCGCGTCCGGCGCTACGCCGATCCTTCGCAAGCCCTTAGCGATCTTGCAGTTGCGGCAGGCGAAGACCTCTTCGCTCGCTATGACGGGCCCCGCGATGTCGGGCTTTTGCTGCTCGCCACCTCCACCCCCGACCACCTCCTGCCGCCGAGCGCGCCGCTGGTCGCCCATCGTCTCGGCCTCAAGGGCGCGGGCGCGGTCGATCTTGCGGCGGCCTGCGCGGGCTTCGTCTATGCGCTGACGTTGGCTGATGCGTTCGTGCGCGCGCAGGGGCGGCCGGCTCTCGTCATCGCCGCCAACCTCCTCAGCCGCCGCCTCGATCCCATGGATCGCGCGAGCGCCGTGCTTTTCTCGGACGCTGCAGGCGCCGTGCTTCTGACCCCAACCGATGATCCCGGTTGTGGTTTGCTGGGCGTTGATCTCGCCAGCGATGGCGCGGGCTATGGGCTGGTGCATATCGAAGCGGGGGGCAGCCGCAGGCCTTTCACGCAGGCGCAGGACCCGCGCGAGACCCTCATGCGCATCGCCGATGGGCAGGCGCTTTACCAACAGGCCGTGACCATGATGGCGGCCAGCGCGCGCCGCGCGCTCGACAAGGCTGGCTTGGGCGCTGGTGAGATCACCCGTTTCGCGCCGCATCAGGCCAATGGCCGCATGACGGCCATGGTCGCCCATCAGCTTGGCATTGTTCCGAACGCCATTCTTTCGAGCATCGAGGATTACGGTAATTCTTCGGCCGCCACGATCCCGCTGACCCTCGCGCTCGCCAACGAGGCGCGTCCATTCGCCAAAGGCGAGCGGCTGCTAGTGACGGCGGCGGGCGCGGGCCTTACGGGCGGGGCGGCCGTCATAGGCTTCTGATTTCTCGCGCTGCAGGATTGGCCTTTCAACGGCCAGCCATTATGGTCGCGCCAACCACATCGCAGCGGGGGGCTTTCTTAGCTCCGCACGCTTCAGGGAGAAACCGGATGACTGAATCGAAGAAACCCGCCTCTGTCGGAGAGGCCTACCTGCGCGCGCTGCTCGCCAGCGGCGTGAAGCATGTCTTCGCCAATGGCGGCACCGATTTCGCCCCCATCATCGAGGGCCTCGTGCAGATGAAGGGACGTGGCGAGCCTGCGCCCAATTTCATCACTGTTCCCCATGAGAACGTGGCCATCGCCATGGCGCAGGGCTATTCGAAGGTTTCGGGCGAGCCCTCCTGCGTGATGGTCCATGTGAACGTGGGCACGGCCAACACCATCTGCGGCCTGATGAACGCCGCGCGCGACAATGTGCCGGTGCTGCTCGCCGCCGGCCGCACGCCGCTCACCGAAACCGGCCATATTGGTTCGCGCGACGTGCCGATCCATTGGGCGCAGGAGAATTTCGACCAGAACGGCATCGTGCGCGAGCATGTGAAGTGGGACTATGAGCTGCGTCAGGGCCAGCCGGTCAACACGGTCGTCGCGCGCGCCATCGACATCGCCATGAGCGAGCCGCGCGGTCCGGTCTACCTCTCTCTGCCGCGTGAGACGCTGGGCGATGATCTCGTCGACGCTGGCCCGCTGCCGCGCGTGACGCCGACGGGCGCCGCGCCCGCCGCCCCCGCCCTTGAGGTGATGGAGCAGGCCGCCGACATGATCGCCCGCGCGCAGATGCCGCTCATCATCACGGGCCGTTCGGGCACTTCGCCCGGCGCCTTCGAGGCGCTTGGTTCGCTGGCGCTCGACCACGCCATCGCGGTTGCTTCAGGCCCTGCGCCGAACATCGCTTCGGCCAATCCGATGAACATTGGCCTTCTGTCGAAGCCGCTGCTTGAATCGGCTGACGTGATCGTGGTGCTGGATTCGCCAGTGCCGTGGGTGCCGCGCAACATGCAGCCCAACGCCAACGCCAAGATCATCCACATCGGCCATGATCCGCTGTTCCACACCTATCCGCTGCGCGGCTTCCCGATGGATCTCGCCATCGCCGGCGCGCCGGGCGCGGCCATCATCATGCTGCGCGAAATGCTGAAGACCAAGCTGCGCGAGAAGGCCGCCGTGGTCGATGCGCGCCGCGCCCGCATAACGGAGATGCGCGCCAAGATCGATGAAACCCGCAAGGCCCTGATCGAGAAAATGTCCTCGACCGCGCCCATCAGCCCGATCTGGGTGGCGCACTGCCTCAATCAGGTGAAGAACAAGGATGCGATCGTCGTTGAAGAGCTGGGCGCGCCCTATCCCTTCCTCGACATCACCCGCCACGACAGCTTCATCACCGGCGCGTCGGGCGCCCTCGGCATGGGCATCGGCCAAGCGCTCGGCGTCAAGCTCGCCGCGCCCGATCGGCAGGTGATCACGACCGTCGGCGACGGCTCCTATATGTTCGGCGTGCCGCTGGCGGCGCATTTCGTCGCTCGCGCGGAGAAGCTGCCGACGCTCACCATGGTCTTCAACAATTCGCAGTGGTTCGCGGTGCGCCGCGCCACCATGTCGATGTATCCCGATGGCGATGCGGCCAAGCAGAACAGCCTGCCGGTCGTCGATCTCGCGCCCTCGCCGGACTTCGAAAAGGTCGTCGAGAGCTGCGGTGGTCATGGCGAGCGCGTGGAAGATCCCGCCAAGCTGATTCCTGCGCTCGAGCGCGCGCTGCGCAAGGTTGAAGATGGCCAGCAGGTGCTCTTCAACTTGGTCACGGGCCTGCGCCAGTATTGATCGCAATCGCTTTGATGGAAGGGGCCGGCGGAGAGATTCGCCGGCCCTTTTTATTCTCCAGCCATGCGCAGGTCGGCGCGTGTGTCTTCGCGTGAACGCAGCACGCGCTCGCGCTCGGCGATATAGCTGCGGGTCATGGGCACGACCCCCACTCTCTTCGTCAGCTGGAACTGGCAGTTCACATGCTGGCCCAGCCGGAAGCAGGCTTCTGAGGCCGTCAGATAGAATTCCCACATGCGACAGAAACGTTCGTCATAAATGGCGGCGGCCTCGACTCGTCGCGCCATGAAACGCTCGCGCCACGCCTTCAGCGTTTCGGCGTAATGCAATTGCAGGACTTCGATGTCGGTGGCCATGAGGCCCGCGCGCTCTATGGAGGGCAAGACTTCCGACAGTGCGGGAATATATCCGCCCGGGAAGATATGTTTCGTGATCCATGGATTGGTGACGCCGGGGCCATCGGTGCGCGTGATCGTATGCACCAGCGCCACGCCGTCGTCGGCCAGCAGTTCGGCGATCTTGGCGAAATAATCATCGAAGAAGCCTACGCCCACATGTTCGAACATGCCGACCGAGACGATGCGGTCGAAACGCCCACGCGTGTCCCGATAATCCTGCAAGCGGAACTCGGCCTTGCCGCCAAGGTCGCGCGCTCGCGCCTGCGCGACGCTCAATTGTTCCGATGAGAGCGTGACGCCCGTGACCCGTGCGCCGCATTGGTTGGCGAGATAAAGCCCCATGCCGCCCCAACCGCAACCGATGTCGAGGGCGCTGTGTCCGGGCTCCACCAAAAGCTTCGCCGCGATGTGGCGTTTTTTCGCGCGTTGCGCCTCATCGAGCGTGTCCTGCGCGTCTTCAAAATAAGCACAGGAATATTGCCGGTCGGCGTCGAGGAAGAGCGAATACAGCCTGTCATCGATATCATAGTGATGAGCGACATTGGCCTTTGATCGCAGCAGCGTGTTGTTCTGGTGCATCCGCCGCAGCAAAACGCGCGCTCGACTCAACAGATGCATCCAGCGCGAACCTTCAAGCGTTTCAATGTTGCGCAGGCCCAGCTGCAAAACGTCCAGCAATTGGCCGCGCGTAATGGCGATGGCCCCTTCCATGTAAAGCTCGCCGAACTCCAGTTCGGGATCGCGCAGGAAGCGCAGTTCGGCGGCCTTCGTCTTGAAGCGGATCGCGAGCGGCGGTCCGTCGCCATCACCGACTGTGAAAGGCGCTCCAGAGGCGGTTTCCACCTCCAGATTTCCTTCTCTGATCAGGCTGTCCAGCAGCCGTTGCAGCATGCTTGTCATAGCCGCTCCGTTTGAAGCGAGCCTCCGGCCGGGCGTCGGCCAAAGGTTCGCAAGACCGAATTCTGGGCCTTTCCCAACATTTGCGGTCGTGGTGGCCGGGCCGTTTGGGAACCTCATCGCGTCGCCGACGGTTCGGAAAAGGCGTCGCGACGCCCGGATAACGGCCAAGGTGGCCATTGGTTCAACGCGTTCGTCTGGAGGCTTCTCATGTCCCGTCTCGCCCCACTGGCTCTAGGACTTACTCTCGGCTTATCGGCGCTCACGGCGCTATCTGTTCCAGCTCTCGCTCAACGCCATGGCGGCGGCGGGCATTTCGGCGGCGGAGGCTTCATCGGCGGCGGCGGACGCGCGGGTCCGGCTTTTGGCGGCGGCGGAATGATGGGTGGCGGTCGTTTTACGCCGGCCGTCGTGGGTGGCGGCGCCACGCGTTTTGCGCCGGGCTTCACCCCCCGGGCTGGTTTTGTGGGACGCCCTGGCTTTGTGGGGCGGCCTGGTTTCGCCGGTCGGCCGGTAGCCTTCAACCGGTTCAACCGTGGCCGTTGGGGCTGGAATCGCAACCGCTGGTGGGGCCCCGGCATTGGCGTGGGGATCGGCCTCGCCAGCTGGCCCTATTGGGGCGGCGATGACTATTACGGCGCTGGCTATTATGGGGTCGGATACGACGTCGGCTATGGCGGTTTGGGGGGGAGTTGCTCAACGCCAGTGCGTGTCTGCCAGCTATACGATGTAGCGCCAGTGGGCACGGGTTGTTCCTGCCGAACTCCGGCCGGGCGGGCACGGGGCGTCGTTTCTCCCTGAAATCGCGCCTTAGACCATAATTTGACTGGACCGTTTTCCGTCTCTGTGTGATCCAGCTCAATGATCGGGACAGGCGGAGGCGGCAGGGTGAGACCATCCGCCGCCTCCCCGCTCGACGCAGGTTGGTTTATGTGATCACATCCCGGTAGCGCCGGGAGCGATAATCATCCGCCCCGCGCGGATGTGCAGGGAAAACGGGTATGGATTACGAGGCCATTTTCCATCAGGCGATCGACCGCCTGAAGAGCGAGCGTCGCTACCGCGTCTTCGCGGATCTTGAGCGTGACGCCAGCCGCTTTCCTTTGGCCTTGTGGCGCCCCGAAGGTCAGGCCGACCAGCCGCGCGAGGTCATGATCTGGTGCTCGAACGATTATCTGGCCATGGGCGGCCATCCCAATGTGGTCAGCGCTGTTGTGCGCGCGGCCGAACGCCATGGCGCGGGCGCGGGCGGCACGCGCAACATTTCTGGCACCCACCATCCCATCGTCGAGCTTGAGCATGAACTTGCGGACCTGCACGGCAAGGAGGCTGCGCTCGCCTTCACCTCGGGCTGGGTCTCCAATCTCGCGGGCATTTCGACCATCGCGGGCCTGCTTCCCGACTGCCTGATCCTGTCGGACGAGCTGAACCACAATTCCATGATCGAGGGCATCCGTCGGTCCGGCTGCGAAAAGCAGCTGTGGCGGCATAACGACGTCGCCCATCTCGAAGAACTTCTGATCGCCGCAGGCCCCGACCGCGCCAAGCTGATCGTCTTCGAAAGCCTCTATTCAATGGACGGCGACATCGCCCCGGTCGCGGCCATCGCGGATCTCGCCGAGAAATACGGCGCCATGACCTATATCGATGAAGTCCACGCGGTCGGCATGTATGGCTCGCGCGGCGGCGGCGTCTGCGAGCGCGAAGGCGTTATGCATCGCATCGACGTCATCGAGGGCACGCTTGCCAAGGGCTTCGGCACGCTGGGCGGCTATATCGCCGCCAGCGCCGCCATCATCGACGCCGTGCGCAGCTATGCGCCCTCCTTCATCTTCACCACAGCCCTGCCGCCCACGGTCGCGGCGGGCGCCTGCGCCGCCGTGCGCCATCTCAAGGTGTCTTCGGCGGAGCGCGAGCGCCATCAGCGCATGGCTCTCCTGACCAAGCATGCCCTGCGCGCCGCTGGCCTGCCCGTGATGGACAACCCTTCGCATATCGTGCCGGTAATGGTCGGCGACGCCGAGACCTGCAAGAAGGCCAGCGACCTCCTGCTTGAGCGGCATGGGATCTATATCCAGCCGATCAACTATCCGACCGTCGCCATCGGCACGGAACGCCTGCGCATCACGCCCACCCCCCGCCATGAGGAGGCCCATGTGGCCGATCTCGTTGAGGCGCTGGTGGATGTGTGGACGACGCTGTGCCTGCCCTTCACGGAATCGAAGATCATTCCGCTGCGCCGCGAGGCCGAGGCGGTCTGCACCTATCCCGAAATGAAGCGCGCGGCCGAATAGGCCTCGCCTTCAAGCCTTTTTCTGCAGGAACAGGCGCACCACCACGGGCATGCCGAAGTTCAGCAGGAAGAAGCGCGCCAGATGGTGCGCGGCCACGTAAAACGGGTCGAAACCCAAAGCCAGCGCCAGGATCGCCATGGCCTCGAAGCCGCCGGGCGAAAAGGCGAGGAACGTCGCGCCGAAGGGCAGGGCGAGCGCCGTTGAAACCGCTCCGGCGAATCCCGCCGCAATCAGCACGGTCAGGCCGATCGAACCCACGATGATGGGCGACTGGCGCAGGAAGAGCCCCCAGTCGAAACCGGCGAACCGCGAACCCGACCATGCGCCGATCAATATCTGTCCGCTTATGAGCGCGATCTGTGGGGCGCGCCCGTTCGCGAATTCAAAGCCGTGCGCGAGCGCTGAAATGCTCATCGCGCCAAGCAGCATCCCGCCCGCCATCTTGAAGCGCGTCAGAACGAAGCCAAGGCAGGCGCCAGCCGCGCATTCCATGGCGAACATAATCCAGCTGTCATCGGGTCGCGCCGATCCCAGAGCGAGATGAATGCCGGATTCCGCGACCAGCACTGGCACCAGCGCCATGAGGAACAGCACCCGCACCATCTGCACGGCGACGACACGGGGCGTGTTGGCGTTGGTGGAGGGAATGATCGAGAGAATGTAGGCGAGCGCGCCGGGAATGGAGGCGAGCAGGGCGGTCGAGCGGTTCCAGCCCGCGAATTTCTCGCATGTGAAGGTCGAAATCGCCGTCATAACGAAGACGCAGACCATCATGGCCGTGACGCTGGCCGGATAGGTGGCGACATTGCGGAGCGTCTCCGGCGTCACCGCCGCGCCGATGGAGACGCCCGACACCAGCATGGCGATCAGCCGCAGGTTGCGGCCAAGCGGTACGATGGCGGCAGGCTTCAGCGAGCCCACGGTCGCCACCGCGATGAGCGAGCCCGACATGGCCCCCGCGGGTATGCCCAGCCACATGAGGATCAGGCCGCCGACAAGGCCGATGCCCACGGTCGCTAACTGGCGGCTCATGGGCTGCTCGACGAGGAAAACCTTGCTCTTGCTGACGGTGGTCATGGGCTCTCGTCCCCGTCGGGGGACGGGCGTTGCGGCGAAGTTGGACAGATCGCGCCATTAACCATGCAGGGGCCGGGCCAGCAAGGGTCAGGATGACACGAGCCACTTCGCCAGCCGGTCCGCCGCCTCGCCCATGGAGCCGGGATCTCGGGCGAAGCAGATGCGCATGAAGCCCTCGCCCCCCGGCCCGAAGGCGCTGCCGGGCGCAAGGCCCACATTCGCTTCATCGACGATCCGCATGGCCGCAGCACGGCTGTCCGTGACCCCATCGAAGGCGCAGAAGACATAGAAGGAGCCTTGCGGCGTGGCGAAACGCGCCCGACCGCTGGCCGACAGCGCCGCGCAAAGCACATCGCGGCTGGCCCGCAGACGCTCCATCTGGCTTGCGAGAAAATCTTCGCCCTGTTCGAGCGCGATGGCGGCGGCGCGCTGGGTCGGGGTCGCGACGCCCGAGGTCGAATACTGGATCAGGTTCTCGATAACCGGCCCGAGTTCGGGCGGCGCCTCGAGCCAGCCTACGCGCCAGCCGGTCATGGCCCAGTTTTTCGACATGGTCTGCACAAAGAAAATGCGATCGTCGGGTTCCATGATGTCGTGGAAGGATGGCGCGCGGCCGCCCTCGAAAAACATCCGGCCATAGATTTCATCGGCGATGATCCACAGGCCATGTTTGCGCGCCACCGCCAGAATGGCCTCGAGTTCGGAGAGGCTCGCGGTCCAGCCGGTTGGATTTGCGGGGGAGTTGATCACCAACGCGCGAGTGCGCGGCGTGATGGCGCGCTCCACCCGATCAGGATCGAGCCGCCAGCGAAGCTGCGCGCCCTTGCCCGCAAGCTCCAGCGGCACGCATATCGTGCGCGCGCCTGAAATGGTCAGCGCCGCCTCGAAATTCGGCCAGGCGGGGGTAGGGGTTATGACCTCGTCACCCGGTCCCGCCAGCATCCTTATGGCGATCTGCAGCGCATGCATGCCGCCGGTGGTGACGAAGAACTGGTCGGGCGTGAAATGGCGCCCCGGCCCGTCATAGCAGCGCGTCATATAGGCGGCGATGGCTTCTCGAAACGCGGGCAGGCCGCGTTGCGCCGTGTAGAAAGTCTCGCCTGCCTCAAAAGCGCGCCGGGCGGCTTCGGCGATGAAAGCGGGCGTCGGCAAATCGCCTTCCCCGACCCACAGGGGGATCAGCCCCTCCCGGCCGCGGCCATAATTGAACAGCTCCACAATGCCGCTCTGCCGGGCGGCGGTCGCCTCGGGCCTGATGGCGTTTAAGAGGGAAGGGGTCGTCATGGACGCTTTCTCCGGTCTGACGCGATCTTTTATCATGGCCCCCATGTGACGCCAGCCGCGCGATAGGCTGGCCCAGCCCGCCGGGCCAGTGGTAGGCTGCGTCAGCATGAAACGCTGGAGCCGTGATGATCGCTGGATGGGCTGCCGTACTGAGCGCGTTGATTTATATCTGCGCCATCTTCGCCATCGCCCATTTTGGCGAGACGCAGGGGCGCAAGATCATCGCCGGGCGTCCTCGGCCGCTTATCTATGCGCTGGCGATTGGCGTTTATTGCACGTCGTGGACCTTCTTCGGTTCGGTCGGCCTCGCCTCCTATCACAGCTTCGATTTTCTGCCGATCTACCTTGGTCCCATACTCGTCTTTTCGCTCGGCTATCCGCTGCTGCTGCGCATCGTACGTCTCGCCAAGGCGCAGAACATCACATCGGTCGCGGATTTCATCGCGGCTCGTTATGGCAAGTCCGAGCAGGTGGCGGCGCTGGTGGCGATCATTGCGGTCGTCGGCGCCGTGCCTTACATAGCGCTTCAACTGAAAGCGATTTCGAGCTCTCTGGCGACCGTGCTCGATTCCCTCGATGCAGGCCGCGCTGTGGTGCATGCCTCGTCGGGCGCCAATGTCTCTTTCGGCGTCGCAATCGTGCTTGCAGGCTTCGCCATGGTCTTCGGTACGCGTCAGGTCACCGCCATCGAGCATAACGATGGCCTGATGACTGCGATCTCCGCTGAGAGTCTGGTCAAGCTCGTCGCCTTCCTTTGCGTTGGCGGCTATGTGACCTGGTGGGTGTTCGACGGACCCGGCGATCTCACTGCGCAGGGCATGAACAGCGAGAGCGTGCGCAATATGCTCTCCTCGCCCTTTGATGCTGGAACATGGATCACCAATATTGTCCTGTCGGCCTGCGCCATCCTCCTTTTGCCGCGTCAGTTTCATGTGGCGGTGGTTGAGAACCGGGATGAACGCGACGTGCGAACGGCCGCATGGATGTTTCCGCTTTATCTCGTGGCGATCAATATTTTCGTCATTCCGCTTGCGGTTGCGGGACTGCTTGTTTTTCCCGAAGGCGTGCTTGATCGCGACCTGACGGTTCTCGCCCTGCCGCTATCGGATCATTCATCGGTGATCGCGTTGATCGCGCTGCTGGGCGGCTTGTCGGCGGCGACGGCGATGGTCGTGGTGGAATGCGTCGCCCTTTCCATCATGGTGTCGAATGATCTCGCTATGCCGCTGTTGTTGCGTGGACAGGCGCGGGGCAACATTGGAAGCATGCCTCATGCCGGGACAGTCGTTCTGTTCATCCGCCGTGGCGCCATCGTGCTGATGTTGGCCGCAGGCTATCTTTATTTTCGCTCCTCAAGCGAAACGGCTTTGTCCGCGATCGGCCTCTTGTCCTTCGCAGCCATCGCTCAGGTTGCGCCTGCGTTCCTTGGAGGTCTGTTCTGGTCGCGAGCGACGGCTCGCGGCGCCATGGGAGGACTGATCTGCGGCACGCTGGTCTGGGCCTATACGCTGCTGCTTCCATCCCTCGCGCCTGCGTCAAACCTCATCGCCGCGCTCGTCGTTCACGGCCCGCTTGGCTTGCAATGGCTGCGCCCCACCGCCATTCTCGATATTGGCCTTCCGCCGCTCGTTCACGGCGTTCTTTTGAGCCTCTCCGTCAATATCATCGCCTTCGTCGGCTTTTCGCTGACGCGGCGGGCGACGGCGATCGAACGGCTTCAGGCGGATGTGTTCGTTGGCCCGAGCGGCCCGCCGATCAGCGAAGCCTTTCGCCTGTGGCGCACCTCCGTTACAGCGGGCGAGCTGGAGGCCACTGTCGCGCGTTATCTTGGCGCAGAGCATACGCGGCAGGCGTTCGAACGCTTTGCTGAGGCGCGCGGGACGGCTTTGTCCCCGGTTGCTGAGGCCGACGTGCACCTCCTGCGCTTCGCTGAACATCAGCTCGCCTCGGCCATCGGCGCCGCTTCCTCGCGCCTTGTTCTGTCGCTGCTGCTGCGTCGTCGCACCATGTCGCGTCAGGCCGCTCTTAAACTGATCGATGATGCTTCCGCCGCCCTGCAATACAACCGCGATCTCTTGCAAAACGCGCTGGACTTCGCGCGTCAGGGCATCACCGTTTTCGACAAGGATATGCGGCTCATTTGCTGGAACCGCGAGTTTCGAGAACTCTTCGAATTTCCAGCAGATCGATTGACCGCAGGCATGGGCCTTGAAGAAATTCTGCGCTTCAACGCCCAGCGCGGAATCTATGGTCCCGGCAGGGTCGAAGATCACGTGGCGACCCGCATCCGCTCGCTCGTAGAAGATAGCGAGCCTGTGCGCTTGCGCCTTTCGCCCAGCGACAACGTGCTTGAGATTCGCTCAGCCTCCATGCCCGACGGCGGCCTCGTGACGACCTATACCGACGTCACCGAGACCGTTGAAGCCGAAGAGGCCTTGGCCGCCACCAACGAGACATTGGAACAGCGCGTGCGTGATCGCACGGAAGCGCTTGTTCGCCTGAATGAAGAACTCGCCCGCGCCAAGAGCGAGGCGGACGACGCCAACCTTTCCAAAACGCGCTTTCTGGCTGCGGCGAGCCATGACATTCTGCAACCGCTGAACGCCGCGCGTCTTTATGCGACGACGCTGGTGGAGCGCATCGACGCCGGCGCGCCGGGCTCCATCGGTCAGGAGACGGAGCTCGTGCGCAACATGGACGCTTCGCTTGAAGCGGTGGAGGAAATTCTCACGGCTCTGCTGGAGATGTCACGCCTCGACGCAGGCGCCATGAAGCCGGAATTCTCGATTTTCCGCATCGACGATATTTTGAACCAGCTCAAGATCGAGCTCACGCCCATGGCGCGTGAAAAGGGCCTGCAGGTGGATTTCGTCCCTTGTTCGCTCAGCGTGAATTCGGACAGGCGATTGCTGCGCCGCTTGCTGCAGAACCTCATTTCCAACGCGATCAAATATACGGTGAAAGGCCACGTGCTGGTGGGCGTGCGTCGGCGTGGCGACATGCTTGAGGCGCAGGTTTTCGATACGGGGCTTGGGATTCCTGAATCGCAGCAAAAAGCCATTTTTCGAGAGTTCGAACGCCTGGCCTCAGCTGCAAAAACAGCGCGTGGTCTGGGCCTCGGCCTCTCCATCGTCGAGCGCATCAGCAGGGTGCTGGACCACACGATCAAGGTGCGCTCTGAGCCGGGCGTCGGCTCCATGTTTTCGGTGCTCGTTCCGGTTTCCGCCGCCAAGGCCCCTGCAGTGCAGAGCGTGACGGAGGAAGCTGCTGCGCCTCCGACCCTGTTGACAGGCTTGCATGTGATCGCCGTCGACAATGAGCCGCGCATATTGGCCGGCATGAACCATTTGCTCACGGGCTGGGGTTGCTCTGTCACCATCGCCGCGAACCTTGCCGAGGCGCAATCTGCTCTTGAGGCCCGCGGCCTCACGCCTGATGTCGTCATCGCCGATTACCATCTCGACGATAGCGACGGCGTCGCCCTCATAGGGGCGTTGAGGCTGGCTTATGGAATCGAAATCCCGGCCATTCTCGCTACGGCGGATCGCTCGCCTCAGGTGCGCGATCTCGCGGCTTCCCTCAACATTCGCGTTCTCAACAAGCCGTTGCGGCCTGCAGCCCTTCGCGCCCTGCTCTCGCAATGGCGCGTGACGCGCGGCGCCGCCGAATGAAGCTTCAGGAGGGCCGGGCGAGTTTCACTCCCGGCCAGACCTTGGGCGCCACGCGATTGAACTGCTTTGGCAACTGCAGCGTCACGCCAAGCTTCTCCGCCGCATGCCAGCCCCAGCGGGGATCGTCGAGGAATGCGCGCGCCAGCGCCACCTGATCGACGCCGCGCTCGGCAACAATTTCTTCGGCCTGTTTCGCATCAGCGATGAAGCCTGCAGTGCGGGTCACGATCCCGGCTTCAGCCCGCACCTTCGCGGCGTTGGGCACGTTGAACCCCGGCCCGCTGGCGGGGCGCCCGCCCGCGATGATATTGCCCGAGCTGACGCAGACATAATCAAAGCCGCGCGCCTTGAAGCCGCGCGCCATCTCGACAGCGTCGTCAACCGTGAGGCCGTCTTCGAGGTAGTCCGTGCCGGTGATGCGCGCGCCGATCGCCATATGCGCTGGCGTCGCGGCGCGCACGGCTTCGGCCACAGCATTGGGGAAGCGCAGGCGCTTTTGCGCATCCCCGCCCCAGGCGTCCGTACGTTTGTTGGACACGGGGCTGTGGAATTGATGAATGAGATAGCCGTGGGCCGCGTGCAGTTCGATCATGTCGAAGCCGATGCGCGCCGCGCGCGCCGCCGCCTGCGCATAGGCCTTGATGGCGCGCTCGATCTCTTCCTCGCTCATTTCCTGCGGCACGTGCCAATCGGGGGCGTAGGGAATGGGCGAGGGCGCGCAGGTGGTCCATGCGCCCTCAGGGGCCTTGAGCGAGCCGCCGCCATCCCAGTTCTTGTGCGTCGAGCCCTTGCGCCCGGCGTGACAGAGCTGGATGGAGAATTTCGTATCGGCCATGGCGACCGAGCGCGCCGCCTGCAGCGCGCGGGCCAGCGCATATTCGCATTCATCCGAATAGAGGCCGAGGCAGCCATGGGAGATGCGTCCCTCGCGCAGAACGCCCGTAGCCTCCAGCGTCACGACGCCGGCGCCTGACATGGCGTAGCTCATGAGTTGATGGATATGCCAATCGCTCGCGCAGCCGTCATTGGCGGAATATTGGCACATGGGCGCGATGGCGATGCGATTGGGCGCGCGCACCGGGCCAATATCGAGGGGTGAGAACAGAACGGACATGGAAGCCTCCCTTTTTTGGCGAAGCTAACCCGTTTGTGCGTGAAGCAAAAGGGCGGCTGGCGCGAGGACCGCAGGCGTTTTACGATGGCGATGTGACGCGTCGCCCTGACATTCTGCCAGATCCTTTCCGCTCCTGGTTCGCCGCCCGCGGCTGGAGCCCGCGCGCCCATCAGCTGGAGCTGCTGAAACTGGCGCGTCAGGGCCGCAGCGCCCTGCTGGTCGCTCCCACGGGCGCGGGCAAGACGCTGGCGGGCTTCCTGCCAAGCCTGATCGATCTGGCCGGACAAGAAGGCGCGCGCGGCGAGGGGCTGCATACGCTCTATGTTTCGCCACTGAAGGCGCTCGCTGTCGATGTGGCGCGCAACCTTGAAACGCCCGTGAGTGATATGGGGCTTGCAGTGCGGGTGGAGACGCGCACGGGCGATACATCGGCCTCCAAGCGCCAGCGACAAAGACGCGATCCGCCCCACATCCTGCTCACCACGCCTGAACAGCTTGCGCTTCTGCTGGCGAGCGCGGATGGCGAACATCTCTTTGCGACATTGCGGCGCGTGGTGCTCGACGAATTGCACGCGGTCGTCTCTTCCAAGCGCGGTGATCTCTTGGCGCTGGGCCTTGCGCGCCTGCGCAAGATAGCGCCGCAGATGACCATGGTGGGCCTGTCGGCGACGGTGCGCGATCTTGATGAGCTGAGACGCTGGCTCGCGCCCCAGCGCGGCCATGGCGAAAAGGCGGAGCTTGTCGTTGCGGCGCCCGGCGCTCCGCCCGCCATCGCCATGCTCGACACGCGCGAGCGCCTACCGTGGTCGGGACATGGGGCGAGCCACGCCATCCCAGAGATCTATGAGCGCATCAAGGCCGCGCGGTTGACGCTCGTGTTCGTCAACACGCGCGCGCAGGCCGAGGCGACCTTTCAGCAACTCTGGCATGTGAACGAAGATGCATTGCCCATCGCGCTGCATCACGGCTCGCTTGATGCGGGCCAGCGCCGTCGCGTCGAAGAGGCCATGGCAGCGGGGCGTTTGAAGGCGGTGGTCTGCACTTCCACGCTTGATCTTGGCGTCGACTGGGGCGATGTCGATCTCGTCGTGAATGTGGGCGCGCCCAAAGGCGCCAGCCGCCTGTTGCAACGCATCGGCCGCGCAAACCATCGGCTGGATGAATCTTCGCAAGCGCTGCTCGTGCCCGCCAATCGCTTTGAAGCGCTCGAATGCACGGCGGCGATCGAAGCCGCCGCCGAAGGCGCGCAGGATACGCCGCCCGCGCGCACAGGTTCGCTCGATGTATTGTGCCAGCACGTCCTCGGCATGGCCTGTGCGGGGCCATTTCTTGGCGATGATCTCTATGAGGAGATCGTTTCAGCCGAACCCTATGCGCGTTTGAGGCGCGAGGATTTCGACGACGCCGTTAGCTTTGTCGCGACCGGCGGTTACGCCCTGCAAACATATGATCGCTTCGCCAAGATCAAGCGCATGCAGGATGGGCGCTGGCGCATCGCCAATGCGAAGATAGCCCAGTCCTATCGCATGAATGTCGGCGCCATCGTCGAATCCGACATGCTGAGGGTGCGCCTCGTGCGCGGCGCGCCCAAGTCCTCGGGCGGCGCTGCGCCCGCGCCCTATACGGGTCGCGTGACGCGGGGCGGGCGTGTGCTCGGCGAGATTGAAGAGTATTTTCTGGAGACCTTGGCGCCTGGCGACACCTTTCTGTTCGGCGGTGAAGTGTTGGCGCTGCAGGGCATCGTCGAGAATGAGGCCCATGTCTCGCGCGCTCATTCTGATGCGCCCAAAGTGCCCTCGTACGCTGGCGGCAAGTTTCCGCTCTCGACTTATCTCGCTGCGCGCGTGCGCAAGTTGCTGGCCTCGCCAAAGGCCTGGGGCGCGCTGCCGGAACAGGTTTCCGATTGGCTCGCCCTGCAAAAGGAAAAATCCCTGCTGCCGCCGTCGGGCAAGCTCCTGGTTGAGACCTTCCCGCGTGGCGGGCGCCATTATCTCGTCGCCTATCCCTTTGAGGGCCGGCTTGCGCATCAGACGCTCGGCATGTTGCTGACCCGGCGCATGGAGCGCATGGGCCTCAAGCCGCTTGGCTTCGTGGCGAATGAATATGCCCTGGCGGTCTGGAGCATCGCGGATGTCGGGACCCGTGCGAAAAAAGAACTGTTCCACATGGACGATCTTTTCGCGCAGGACATGCTGGGCGATGATCTTGAGGAATGGCTGCAGGAATCGGCGCTGATGAAGCGCACTTTCCGCACTTGCGCCATCATTTCCGGGCTTATCGAACGGCGCTTTCCGGGCAAGCAGAAGACCGGGCGACAAGTCACCATCTCCACCGATCTTGTCTATGATGTCCTTCGCCGTCATCAACCTGATCACATTCTGCTGCGCGCCGCTCGTGAGGACGCGATGACGGGCCTGCTTGATATAGAACGACTGGCGCAGATGCTCGCGCGGGTGAATGGGCGCATCGTCCACAAACATCTTGAGCGCATCTCGCCCCTTGCGGTCCCCATCATGCTGGAAATCGGCCGCGAGCCGGTTTATGGCGAGGCGCAGGATGAGATTTTGGCCCTTGCGGCGGGCGAACTGGTCGATGAAGCGATGGGCGGCTAAGAGGTGAGCGCATTCATGCTGCATGGCGTCGCGGCGCTGCCCGATGTTTCGGGCGCGCTCTGGCTGATGGACCACGGCGCTCTGGTGGTCTCCGATCTCCATTTCGAAAAGGGTTCGGCTTACGCCATGCGCGGCGTCATGTTGCCGCCCTATGACACTGCGGCGACGCTTGCGCGCCTTGGCGAGGTGATCGCCCGCTATACGCCCAAGATCGTCGTCGCGCTCGGCGATTCTTTCCACGACGGCGGTGGCGAAAAACGAATTGGTGAGGCGGATCGCACCACCCTGTGCGAGATGCAATCTGGGCGCGAATGGATATGGATTTCAGGCAACCACGATCCCGACCCCGTGGGGCTTGGCGGATCCTGCGCCAAGGAGATCAGCTTAGGGCCTCTGACCCTGCGCCATGAACCGCAGACGGGCGCGGCGCCGGGCGAGATCGCCGGGCACCTGCATCCTTCCGCCCGTGTGGTTTCGCGAGCGGGCGGCTTGCGGCGTCGCTGTTTCGCTAGCGATGGATCTCGCTGCGTCCTGCCTGCCTTCGGCGCCTTTGCGGGCGGGTTGAATCTTCGCGACGCCGCTTTTGCGCCGCTGTTTCCAAACGCGCCCCCGGTCGCCCATGTGATGGGCAGGGGACGTGTCTACGCCGTGCCTTTCGCGAGATGCCTTAGTGATTGAAGCTCAAAGCTTCGATATTTTCGCTTTGGGCGCAGGCGCGCGCGGCGAGGGTTTTGGCGTAGCGGCGCTGCTGATCGTCATCGTGTCCCAACCACCTGCTGGCTGGGCGACTTCGTTGATTGCAGGATCAGGCGTGTGCGGGCGATAGGCCTCGACCATGGCCTTTGCTGTTGCAAGTTGACTTGACGTCAGGCGCGTCGCGATTTCATCGCGCTTCTGTTCGGAATCAGCGTCGCCCTGCGTCCCGGCTGCGTTGAACCAGGCGTAAGAGGCGGGAAGGTTCTTCTCGACGCCCATGCCCCGCGTAAAGAGGATCGCGAGATTGTATTGGCTGTCACGCAGGCCGAACTCGGCGGCCTTGCGGAACCAGTTTGCGGCGGCGGCGTAATCGGGCCTGCCATCGACGCCTTCCGCGCTCAGCACGCCCATATTATGCATGGCCCGCACATGGCCTTGCGTCGCCGCCTTGCTGTAGAGGTCTTGCGCGCGCTTGAGGTCTTTGGATCCGCCAAGACCGCGCTCCAGCATGGCCGCCAGACGATATTGGGCTGGCGCGAAGTTTTGCTTCGCGGCCTTGTCGAGCCAAAGAAGAGCCGCGTTGGCGTCCTGCGTCACGCCGCGTCCTTCGGCCAAGCGCACGCCCATTTCATATTGCGCGTTGGCCTGGCCATTGGCGGCGGCGTCGGCGAGATCGACCGGCTGCGGCGGCGTGCTGCTGGTCGGCGTGGCGTCAAAACCATTGGCGGCGAGCGGAGGCGAGAAGCCCGGCGCGACGAAGGTTTCAGGCGCTGCGAGCGTGACGTCGGGGGCCGGCGTGACGGGCGCAGCTTCAGCAACCGCCTTGGGCTCGTGCGGCAGTGCGGCGTGAGGTTGCTTTGGCTCAGGGGAGGTGGTTTGCGTCGATGAGGTTGTCGCCTCGCCATTGCGGGTCAGCCGCAGCGTCTCCAGTGAACCGAGTATGACTACGAGCCCCGCCAGCGCGATGAGCATGGGACGACGGCGCGCGCTGATGACGCGCCGAATGGCGGCGAGCGCGCCTTGCTTGTTCGCCGGGTCCGGCTGCCCCGATTGCGGCTCGGGCGCATTTGGCGCAGCTGAGGCTTCAGCATGCGCTTCGGCGGCGCGGGCGCTCATCTGTGCGAAGAGCTCCTCGATGCGTGCCTTCGCTTTTGGCCGGGCGGGCTCTCTGGCCGCCTCTTCGGCGGCTGCCTGAGCGGCTCTGCGCGCGGCTGCTATGAAGCTCGCCTGATTGGATAGGACTGCGCTTGGTCCGGGCTCGCGCATGCGCGGGGGAACTGGCGCCGCGTTGGACGTCGGCTTCACATCGATGCGCGGCGCTGCCCCGGATGCGTCAAGGCGTGGCTCGACACGAGGCTCCTGCCGCGCATCGGGCGAAGGCTTTTGCTTCGATCCTGCTTGCGCAGGGCCGGCTTCGACCGGTTCGGGCCTGACTTCGCCAACCTCGTTTTCGAGATTGCTCAATCGGCTGACGAGCCGCTCAAGCGTTTCATGCACTGCGTTCAGCGTCTGTGTCGTGCGTTGTTCAGCGATCTGCTGCTGAGCGCGCAGGTCCGATAGCTCGCGCTGCAGCGCCTCATTCGCGTCGGCGACGACTGGCGCCTTTTGCGCGATGACTTCCTGCTCTGCGCGCCGCTCGCTCGCTTCAGCCTCGTCCATGGCGGCTTCGCGCAGGGCCTGGATCTGCTGGAACATGTTGGCGATGGAATCGTCGATCGCGTCCTCATGCGCCCGGGCCTTGCGCGGGGGCGCGAAGGGCAGGGCCTGAGGCAGCTTCGCCTCACCGGCCGCAGGGCCGGTGGAGTCCGCCGGCGTCGCATCGAGACGTCGCGACAATCTCTCGATCTCCGCCTGCAACTGGGCGAACATCGTCTTTTCGTGGGATGAACCCGAGATGGCGTCGATCTTGTCGGCGAGCTTCACGATCTGCGCTTCAAGCGCATGTACGCCTGAGGGAGCGCGCTGCGGGAGCGCTTCGATCCTGTTCGCCAGAATTTCCATTTGCGAGTGCAGGCCATCCAGCATGGAGCCTTCTGGCGCGGCGGGCGCAATTCTGTCGATGCGTGAGGAAAGTCCGTTCACGTCTTCGCGCAGGGCCTCGAGCGATGCTGAGTTGGCCTGAGTCGAGAGAAGAGACGAGCTCTGCATGGTCGTGGAGATGGCTTCCACGCGCGCCGAAAGTTTCGTGATGTCGCGACGAAGGTGGTCGAGCGCAGGATCTTCAGGACGCGCGCTAACGGCGTCGATTTTATCGGACAGCCGCCGGATTTCTCGTTCCATAGGCGAAAAATCGAGCGTCGGGATTTCAACCCTGGGCGCTGGTTGATCGAGTTTGACCTTCAGTTCCTCGATCATTCGCTCGAAGACGTTTGTGTCGACCTTCGGCGCATTCGATATATTGGCTTCGATCCTGAGGCCGACATCGTCTATGCGGCGCGCAAGATCTTCATATTTGTCGGGCTCGTCGAGCTTGCCCGCCATCGTGTCCATTCTACGCGAGAGCTCATCGATCTTGCGGTCGAGCGATTCGAGCAGATCGGGATTTCTCCCATTGCTCAGGAGGCTGCGTATCTCGCCAAGGCCGCGCGAAAGTTCATTGCATTCGGCCATGGTCGGAGTGGAGGCTGCGAGCGCGTCAATGCGCGCGCTCAGCAGGTCGAGCTGACGTTCAATCCGTCCTGTCTGTGTGCGGCGCGCGACGACGCTGAACAGAAGGTCGCGAATTTCATCCGTCTTGACCGTTAACTGGCGCAAGGCGCGTTCGTCGGCCAAGGCTGCTTGGCTTTGAGCCTCACGTTCTTGCGCCTGTCTGCGCGGCAAATCCGCGACATTGCGGGCGAGTTCATCGATCTGCAGGCGCAGGGGGCTTTCGCCCCGAGCTTGGCGATGCGGGATAAATGGCGCGGGCGGCTGTGCAGGCTCTGGTTCGCGACTTGCGGCCCGAAGCGCGTCCCGCAGAGATTCTTGCAGCCCTGTACGCCGCGCCGCTGGCGTCGGCCATGGGGCCGAATGGGAAATCGGTTCAGGCGCTGAGGCGCGGGCGCTATCTTTCAGGCGCGCCGCAAGATCCTTCAGCATGCCATCCACTTTGTTAGCCCCATTTCCGGCGGCGACGGCGGCTCCCCTTGATGGATCATCGACCGTGAAGAGGCGCGGTTTTTCGGCGTGAGATTCGCGCGTCAGCCTCTCCGAGATCGCTGCTTCGCGTTCTTGATCGTTAAGGTCTCTGGGATCGAGGCGCTTTGCAGCCGCATGAGCATCGATCGCGCGCTGGGTCCATTCGCGCAGTGTCACGCCTTCGCGCGAAGCAGCGTCGCGCGCCGCATCCTGTAATTCAGGATGGACGCTCTGGATGGTCCATGGCGTTGCTCTGCTCATCTCGAAATCCGTTGAGCCCTCGAACCATCCACGTCTGGGTAGATCGGGGCTGCGTTAATAAGTGGAGCTTCGGTAATCATGGTAAAGGTCAGGTTAACGCTGGTTCGATTTTGACACAGGCGCGACTCAGTTTAGTTGAAATTAATCAATAGCACAATTTAGGGTTGCATTAGTTTGGGCTCTCGGGTGTAGTCCGTTCATCGAACGACGCCGTGACGGAATGTTGTGGCGGTTGATGAAACCGAGCACCGCAGGGGGTTAGCGATGGGACAGAATCCATCCATTTCACAGGGATTTGACGTGCCGCAGGACGTGTTGACCATTGGCGAGATGGCGCGTGAATACGCCGTCACACTGCGCGCGCTGCGCTTCTATGAAGATCGCGGCCTGCTGCAACCGATCCGCAACGGCGTCACTCGTTATTACAACGCCGAAGCCCGCGCTCGCCTTGAACTGATCCTCAAGGGCAAGCAGCTCGGCTTCACCCTGACTGAGATCCGCGACCTCATCGCGAATCAATCCGCGGAGCCGGTCGGCAGTTTCGAACTGTCGCTCGACGAGACGCAGATCCTCGCCCAGCTCAGCATGTTGCAGCGCCAGCGCGACGATATCGAGCGCGCCATCGAGGAGTTGCGGCAGACGCATGAGCGGCTTGCGGGCGCCAATGGCGTGCCTCACGCCTCGGTCATTGCGGCTTCCAGCGCTAGCGCCGGCGTCAGCGCAGCCTGACTGCTTCGCCGGGACTCAAAAATCGCCAAAAAAGCGATTATGTTGGGCCCATGGCGGCCAGCGAGATTCTCACTCTCACGCCTGCGGGGCTTTATTGCCGCGCAGGCGATTTTCATATCGATCCCCTGCGGCGGGTCGAGCGGGCGCTCATCACCCATGGCCATTCCGATCATGCGCGCGCAGGCCATGGCGCTGTGATGGCGACAGCCGAGACGCTTGGGATCATGAATTTGCGCCTTGGCGAAAATTTCACGGGCGCCGCGCAGGCTGTTCGTTATGGCGAGCGCGTTAGGCTTGGCGACGTCACGGTGTCGTTCCATCCTGCGGGCCATGTTTTGGGCTCGGCGCAGATCCTGATCGAAGCGCAGGGTTATCGGCTGGTCGTTTCTGGCGATTACAAGCGCGCGCGCGATCCCACTTGCCCTCCCTTCGAGCCGATACGCTGCGACGCCTTCATCACGGAAGCGACATTCGGCCTGCCGGTTTTTCGTCATCCTGATGCGCGCAGCCAGGTTGCAAAGCTCATCGCCTCCTGTCGCCTGTTTCCTGATCGCGCGCATCTTGTAGGCGCTTATTCGCTCGGCAAGGCCCAGCGTGTCATGGCGCTGTTGCGTGAGGCTGGTTGGGATCGCCCCATCTGGTTGCACGGCGCCATGGAGAAGATCACGAATTTTTATCAGGAAGCGGGCCTCTCCTTCGGAGACCTCCGCAAGGTCGCTGCGCAGGATCGCGCCAAGCTCGCAGGCGAGATCATCCTGTGTCCGCCCTCCGCGACGCAGGATTTATGGGCGCGCAAGTTTCCAGATCCCGTGGTCGCCTTTGCATCAGGTTGGATGCGAATCAGGGCGAGAGCGCGTCAGGGCGGCGTGCAACTGCCGCTGGTGATTTCCGATCATGCCGATTGGGACGAGCTTTGCGCTACAGTCGAGGAAACCGGCTGCTCGGAACTGTGGATCACCCATGGCGCGGAAGACGCTTTGGCGCATTGGGCGACGCAGCGAGGTTTGCGCGCGCGCCCGCTTCACCTCATGGGCTATGGCGATGATGACGAAGCGGCGGTGGCGGAGGCGCAGCCGTGAACCGTTTCGCCGCC
>CANGOK010000011.1 GCA_947455285.1 Beijerinckiaceae bacterium
CTGCGTGCGTGCCGCAGCTGTGCTGGCCTGCGCCGCAGCTAGGGCTTGGTCCTTTTGTGCCAGCTCTTGCTTGAGGCGTGCAGTTTCCTGCTCAGCACTTTGGGCTGCTTGGCGTAGCTCGTCTGGTTTGGTTGAATTAAAAGCGATATTACAGGTACGGCTTTTATTGCCG
Source organism: Beijerinckiaceae bacterium (assembly GCA_947455285.1). GTDB lineage: Bacteria > Pseudomonadota > Alphaproteobacteria > Rhizobiales > Beijerinckiaceae > Terripilifer. Next base: position 173 of record CANGOK010000011.1, read on the forward strand.
CGAGCATCAAAATAGGGGCCTATTAATGAAACAGCATAAGGCGAATTCAATTCACCTTTTAACAAATAACGCCACTTTTCTCCGTTACTATTCGACCCATTGATTTCAATTTTGAGTTCATTGTTCGTAAAGCTTCCTGTCCATATGTTTGTTGTGGTTGTATTTTCTTGAGTGTTCTGGAAGGTCTTTTGAATTCTTCCTTTTTCTACGGGTATTTTTGCTTGGTATGTAAAGGGCGGACGTCGATAAATGGATTCTGTACAACTTACTTTTGCAAGCCACTCACCATCATATGGGCTCTCGATAGATGCTTGGCCATAAGCAGCTACATCGCCAAGCATCGACGCTGCGACCAAGCCAAGAGCGATGTAAACCATCTTGTATCTTGGCTCCATCTGATGTTCCCTTTGCAGTCAAACCAACTCAACGGCCTCGCGGAGCACGTGCTCGTTCAGGTCGATATAACGTTGCGTTGTCGAGATGTTACGATGTCCTGCCAGTGCTGCCAAGACCCTGACATTGACGCCCTTGTGCGCCAGCCCAGTTATGAAAGTGCGGCGTCCGCTGTGGCTAGTCAGCTTGTCCAAGCCCGCAGCGTCGTAAAGCTGCAGAAAACGCTGGCACAGCCCGTTTGCTGAAAAACGCTTGCCAGTTTTGCTGGCTATCAGCGCACGCTTTGGGTCCAGCTGCTTGCTAAGAGTCTTTACGTACCGCTCCAGTTCAGCCTGCAGCTGGCTGTTGACCAGTACGGTCCGCGCTTGGTCGCCTTTGGTCTGGTCAGCTCGCAGCTGGATTTCAGCGCGGATCGCGCCGCCAGCGCCCTGCACATCGCCAATGTCCAGTGCAGCAATCTCGCCCACACGCATGCCAGCAAGCCAGCTCAGCTGCAGCATGCAGCGATTGCGTGCTGCATAGCTGGTGCGCTGCAAGTGCTGCAGCATGCGCTGCTTTTCGCGTTCATTAAGTACGGGTGCCTGTTTCATCGCTACAGCTCCTAACATCATGTTTTCACTGCATTTAGTATGCATTCTGATGCTGGGGAGGACGACCTCTAAGATTGGGCTTTTTAGGCACTTTATTTCAATGACTTAGCGGCCTGGCTCATCTTTGTTATATTTTATGAGGTTGGTTGTCGTGCAGCTTAGCAATAAGGGGAGGGCTTTCGCACAGCGTGCAACCAGCGCCTTGCTATCCCACTGATTCTGCTGTTTTGATAAAAGGGAACTACTCAAGTTGCGTAGAAACTGTACTTACACAAAACTTACACCCTAAAAAATGTGTGGAATTAAGCCATTGTATTTGTTGATAAAATATTCTACGTAGCTATTGAGTGGGAGTGACGGTCGCAGCGCTGACGGCCGGATAGTTTCATCACAGGAGACCGCCATGATCGCCTACACCACCGTTGGAACCAATGACCTTCCCAAGGCTATCGATTTCTACAGGGGCCTTCTCGAAGACGTGCTGGGCGGCAAGGTCTTCTTTCAGGGCGAGACCGGCATCGGCTGGGGCGTCGCGCCTGACAAGCCCATGTTTGCGGTGCTGAAGCCGTTCGACAAGAACCCCGCTACCGTCGGCAATGGATCGATGGTGTCGTTGGCCTGCGCCGATCCCGAGCAGGTTCAAACTCTCCATGCAAAGGCGTTGGAGCTTGGCGGCAAGGATGAAGGTGCGCCGGGGCCGCGTGGCGGCGGATTTTACGCCGCCTATTTCCGCGATCTCGATGGGAACAAGATCGCGGGTTTTTGCCGCGCCTAAGAGGCGCATAAGTCTGGCGCGCTATAAGCTGCGCGCCAGCTCCTCCAGCTGATCGGCGGCTGCGTTCCAGCCTGCCTTGAAGCCCCTGTTCAGATGGTCCTCCATGTCCTGCGCGTTCCAGTGATGGGCGCGGGCGATGTAGTGTGTGAAATTTTCCCCGGTCTCGCTGAGCAGGACTTCGCCCACCATGAAAGGCTTCCCGGCGGGCAGCCAACCGGATTGAAATGCGTCTGTGAAGACAAGGCGGCGATTTTCTTCGATTGCAAGATAGACGCCGGGATTTGAAAATGTTTCGCCGTTCGGCCCTTGCATAGTGAAGTCGGCTTGGCCGCCAACCCGGAGATCCATGTCAGCCTTGACGACTTTCCAGGGCCTCGGACAGAACCATTGCATTAGCAGATCCGGAACCGTCCAGCACTTCCAGATTGACGTCGCCGGCGCTTTCAGAACGCGGTCGATCTCCAGCGTGAATGGACTTGTTGTAAGACTAGTCATTTTTCTCTCCGCATGAACGCATCGTGGCTCAATTCAATGCGAAGTCAAATTTGGCGTAAGGCTTGGCGGTAAGCCTTGCGCCGCATTCTTGCCTTAACGGCCGTAAAACTTCTTCACAGTCTCTTCAGCGACAGTCTGCACAAAGAGCTTTGTATCCGGATCGAGCGCACCGAAATAGTCATAACTATTGCCGACCGGGGAGCGGCCGTAGACGCTGGCGTAGAAGACGCTTGCTGACAGATATTGTCCTGCGAGTGTCGGATGGTTGTTGTCGTAGCCGACTTGGAGCTTGATGTCGGGGCGACGGCGATAGGCTTCCCGGAAGGCAGGGGCGAGCGGGATGATCATCGCGCCCACTTCGTTGCCTACGGCTAGCATCATCTCGCCAGTCTTCTTGCCAAGATCGCTGGCGCCTTGTGGACTTGTCGGCGCGAAGTCGGGGAGCCAGAGAAGCGCGGTTCGCGCACCCCTGCTTTTGATGACGCCGTCGAACTCAATCACCTTCTGGCGATAGCGCGCCCGGCCATCATCCGTGGCGGCATCCTGCGAATTGCCTGCGAGCACGACGAGCTCATAGGGCTCCTTCGGTCCGAGATTTCCCGGCGTCGTAAGGAATTCGATGGGATAGTGGCTGAGGTTGGCGCCGGTGATGTGAACTGATTTGTAGCCGTCCTTCAGATTGAGCGGGTTCTTGTCCGCTGAATCCATGCGGTGCACATGGGTCTGCAATCCACCACTATAATAAACGAGGCTATTGCCGATGAAGAGGACGCGCTTGGGCGTCGATCCCGGCATGGTCTTCACTGCGGGCGCTGGCGTTTCCTGCGCAAGAGAAACCACGGGCGACAGGAGTGGGCTCGTCGCCAACAGCAGAGCAATGATGCGTGATTTCATTTGCACGTCTCCTCTCAAATTCAGTTTTGTATGGGTTGAGCCTGATCAACCATGTTCAAGCAGGACGGATTCGCGCACATCATGCTCGATCAGTTTCCAGATATGATCGACAAGAGCGACGAATTTCGGATCGCGCTTTGTCGCCATTGTGCGGGGACGGGGCAGATCGATCGTGACTTCTTCTAGAATTCTGCCAGGGCGTCGCGCGAACACCAGAACACGGTCAGATAGAAACACCGCTTCGTCGATCTGATGGGTCACGAAAAGGACGGTCTTGCGGCCTTCTTCCCAAATGCGCTGCAACTCGCCTTGCATGATTTCCCGAGTCTGTGCGTCGAGCGCCGAGAAGGGCTCGTCCATCAAAAGCAGTTCTGGATCAATAGCGAGCGCGCGAGCGAGATTGACGCGCTGGCGCATGCCGCCGGACAATTGCCTTGGGAAATAGTTTTCAAAGCCCGCTAGGCCGACAAGGTCGAGCAATTTGCGAGTGCGCGCCATATCTTCAGGTGACATGCGCCCCGCAAGCTCAAGACCAACAATAGTGTTGTCGAAAATATTGCGCCAGGGCAGCAGGCTGTCCGATTGAAAGACGAAGCCACGGTCGCGGCCGGGGCCTGAAATAGCGCGCCCATCGACTTCGATGGCGCCGCCGTCGGCGGTGTCAAGGCCCGAGATGATGCGAAGGAAAGTAGTCTTGCCGCATCCGCTGGGGCCGACAAGAGATACGAATTCGCCTTCGCTGATGGATGCCGACACTTCGTGCAGAACCTCAAGGTCGCCGAAGCGCTTCGTGAGCGCGCGGGCTTCAAGCTTGTTCGTGCTCATTCGATCAGTCCTTGGTCCAGGGCACGAGGCGTGTTTCAAGATTTGAGAAGGCCGAGTTCATGAGGATGCCGCTTGCCGCAAGTATGGCGACCGCCGCGAAGAGTTCAGGCATGTTGAAACTATCGGCGGATGCTCCGATAAGGCGGCCGAGACCCAGCCGTGAACCAAAAAGTTCCGCCACTACGACGCCGATAAGTCCGCGGCCGATGCCGAGTTTAAGACCAGCGAGGATGAAAGGGGTCGCAGAAGGGAGCGATACTTTCAGAAAAAGTTGTCGCTGCGTCGCGCCGAAGCAGCGCATCATTTCAAGATAGCGCTCGCTGGTGCTTCGAATGCCCGCCTCCGTGTTGATCGTCACCGCGAAGACCACGAGCAACACGACGACCAAAACTTTTGACCAGATGCCGATGCCAAGCCACAGGATGAACAGCGGTCCGAGGGCGACGGTCGGCGTTGCATAGAGGCCGGAAATCCATGGTTGCAGCCAGCTCTTCCAGAAGGGGCTGGTAGCGATGAGAAGACCCGTGGAAATTCCGATCACTGCGGCGATAGCGTAGCCAAGAATGAATTCGAACGCGCTGGTTTTCACATGCGCCCAGAGCTCGCCGCTGAGTGATAGCGAAACGAGCGCTTCGACCACTTGCGTCGGCGAGGCGAGAAAGAGCGAATTGGCGATGATGAAATCGCTAAGGAACTGCCAAGCGATCAGTCCGGAGACGACCGAGATGATGGCGACCTGATAGCCCTCAAGCTCAACGCGCCCTGAGCGGGTCTTACTCGAAGATATGAAGGGCAGCGGGACGAGGGCTTTCTTCTCGTTTGACATCATTTCGTCCCGAAGGGTGCGCGCAGCAAATCCATCGCCGCTGCGTGATAGGAAAGGTCGAGATACCGCTGGGGATCCAGATTGGTGGATGCGCCGCTTTGCATGCTCGCGCGGAGCGCCAGTGTGTTGCGAGCGGCTTCTTCATCAATCACGGCGTTCGGCTCAAGGCCGAAGCCGGGTTCCCGCAGAAGCCGCATCGTTTCCTGCGCTACGCCATGTTCAGTCCCGAGCTGCTCGATCAGCACTTTCATGCAATCGTCATGGCGTGCAGGATCAAGCACGACATGCAGTCCTTCGAGATAGGCAGCTATATAACGCACGAGTAGATCGCGATTGGCCTCAGCCCAGTGGCGCATCACGAAAGCCGAGCCGGCCTGATAGGGGCCTACGAATGTCGTCGTGTCGCCAAGACTGCGAAAGCCTAGACGGCGCGCATCCAGCGAATAGGGCAGGTTGAGGATCGCCGCGGAATTTCTTTTGTCGGCCTGCATCGCCGCTATCCGAAGTTCACCGCGCCCGACTGGCGCCACTTCATAATCCTGATTTCGCACCAGTCCCCGGTCGGCGAGAATTTTGTAGGCTTGTAGCGCGAAGGCTGTGTCTGGCGCATCGACGATCAAACGCTTGCCGCGAATGCCTTCGATCTCCGTGATTTCGGGCTGAACGAAAAGCTCGTTCATTCCGCTGTCGCCGCCCAGCACCACAACGACGTCTTCGCCATCAACATCCTTCATCGATACAGCGTTGTCGAAAGCGACGTGGACGAGTTGGAAATCGTCACGCGCAAGCCCCGTGCGTTGCTCTTTCGAATTTTCCGTCGACACCAGCCGCAGATCGATCTCGCGCGCAGTGAAGAAGCCATCGAGAAGCGCCATTCGGATTGGAAGCGACTTGGCGGTCGGGCTGCAGTTGACTGTAAGGATGTCGATCACGTGATGATCCTTCGCGCTATGATCAGAAGGGTTCCGGCGAAAATCTTACGCTGTGTTCCGCCTTCACCATATCCGGGCTCGGAGGGGATGTCGCGCCCCATTGATCCATGCGGCCGGGCAGGGGTTTCCAGTCATCAGGCGCGCCGACGCGATAGGTCGAGTCGATCTGCTGCACCTCGGTCGTATATTCGAGGGGGATATTTTCCGGACCGACGAAATAAGAGAAAATGTTGTTTCCGGGTCCATGACGGCCGATGCCCCAGGCGACGTTCGTGCCATATTCGCGCAAGCGTCCAATGCCGCGCATCAAGGCGTCAAAGGTCGGAACTTCGAAGGCGATATGGTGCAGAGCTGTATGATTGCCTGGCACCAGCGCTATGCTGTGATGATCAGAGTTGCAGTTCAGGAAGGTGATGCGACGGGACCGATCGACAAGGCGCAACCCTAGCGTCTGGGTATAGAACGCTTCCACTGTCGCCGAATCCGAAGAGTTCATGACAACATGGGAGATCTTGCGGGGACGGTCTATGGCGTCCTGCGTATCAGCATGTCGAAGGTCGTCCGCGACGATGCGCAGCAATCGACCTTCGGGATCGCGGACGGTCAGTCCATATCCGCCAGCGTATTCGTCGATCGCCTTTGGAGCGGAGAGATCGGTCGCGCCGGCTTTTGCAAGACGGGCGTGGAGCGCATCCACTGCGGCCCTGTCGGACGCAAGCAGGTCCACGCGCAGGATCTCGGTTTGCGGCCGTTGTTGCAGCGCAACAATATAGGCGTCCGGGCCCGTGCCGCGAAGATGCACGGCGTCTGACGTATTTGCCTCCGTCAAGCCCCAACCTTGCGTGAAGAACTCAACTGTGCTTACGAGGTTCGTGACGCCGAAATGCACGCTTCTCACCCCGCAAATGAGGGAAGAGCTAAACGGCGCGCCAGCAGTAGTCATCGGTTGATCTCCACCCTTGTAGACGATGAATGGCGGGTTAGTTACAATTGTCGAGACTATTGGCCGTAAGGCTAGGGCGAACGCCAATCCATTTGACGGCGCCGGTCATTGCTTTTTCGGGATCAAATGACGACGGATCGAACTGAATGAACGACAAGCAGGTGTTCGATCGGCTTCGACTTCCCAGCTTCCGGCATTTGCGCGTGTTTCAGGCTGTCGCCTCATGCAGCAATTTGAGCCGTGCAGCCACCGAAATGAACATGTCTCAGCCGGCGGTGACGCAGGCCATGGCTCGGATTGAGGAATGGGTCGGCGCTACGCTTTTCCAGCGTAGCAGCAAGGGCACCTATTTGACCCGTGAGGGCAAAATCTTCAGCGATTGCGTGAACCGCTTGTTCGAGCGGATCGTCGATGTCCTGGAGGCGACGGTTCTGCGCGACAGTCCCAAGAAAACTGTGCGACTGGCCGCCTCAAGACTCAAGTCCTCCCACATCAACGTTCTGGCGGTCGTTGCTGGCAGTTACTCTTTTGAAGACGCCGCGCTGGCCCTCGGCATATCACGCACCACCGTGCAACGCACGGCCCGAGAGCTCGAAGGCATTCTTGGTCGACCGCTTTATGAGCGCGGGCCGCAGGGCATTGCGGTGACGAATGACACTCGCGAACTTGCCCGCAGTCTGCAGCGCGCCTGTCAGGAGATGCGCGAGGAAATGGGCGAGGTCACGCTGCAACGTGATAAATCCGCCCTTCGCGTTTTCATCGGGGCGCAACCACTCGCTTCACGCGCCCTTCTTGCTGCGGCGATCAATGGCGTTCTTTCGCAATATCCTGACGCTCGCATTAGGATCATCGAGGGCTCGTACCAATTCCTGCTCCAGGAGCTGCGGAGTGGCCACCTTGATTTGATGTTTGGCGGATTGCAACGCCCGCCAAAAATCAACGATGTTCTGGAAGAGCCCCTCTTTGAAGAACCCTACTGCGTTGTGGCGCGGTCTGGCCACCCGTTGGCTCGGCGAAAGAAAGTTAGCGTCGCTGATCTGTTCAATCTGGACTGGGTTTTGCCGGGCGTCGGCACGCAACGCCGCACGGCCTTCGAGACTCTTTTCTCAAAATCAGGCCACTATCCCAGATGTTCGGTTGAAACGACCTCTGTCACTGCGCAGATCGCCATCCTTGCGGCGAGCGATCGCGTCACTCTTCTAACCCGAACCGAATTGGCGCTTGAGCCGCAAATGGGTGGCCTTATCGTTCTTCCACTCATAACTCCAATCGCGCGCACTGCTGATGGCTTTACGATGCGCGGCGACTGGAAGCCCACACCTGTGCAGGCATGTTTTCTTGATCAGTTACGCGATTGCGTGCGTAAGGTCGGGCTTGCAGCGCCCTCCTTCAGAAACTCGTCAAAAGTGACAGTGTCCTGGCATGACCGGCGCGAAGCCGAGTTGGGTCAAGGCGGCGTCCAGTCGGCGGATCCCGATCTCACCTAAGGAAAGCCGCGGGTCAGGATTTCATCTGTCCTGTGAAGCCGGGAATATGTTTCTGCGCCAAAGCGGTGATGGCCGCGTCATCGCAGACGGTTTTGGTGGCGACAGCCCATAGAAGAAATTGGCTTGGTCGCGACATCACCACGATCTTGCCGAAACCTGCTTCCTGCAGCGTAGCCAACATGGATCGCGCGCTGAAGCCTGTACGATGCGCCATGTAGAGGTTGCCGTTGCGCATGGAGTCGCGGTGGCCAAAGATCATATCGAGTGGTGTGATAGGTCCCATGCTCGACACATAAGCCGTTTCTTGGAGCCCGCGCGCAGCGATGAATTTGGCTACGGCTTCGAGATCCGGACAGGTGATCGACAGGAAGCCGTCCGCATTCAGCACCCGCTTGAATTCTGCGAGCGCAAGGGGAACCTCATGTGGGTAGAGGTGCTCGATATTATGGGATGAATAGACCGCATCCACCGCCCCCGTGTCGACCGCGGAAAGGTCCGTGATCGTGCCGATGAGATCGGGTGACACCGATGGGTCGATGTCCAGTCTGATTTCTGACCAGTCCGGGCCATCAAAACCCGGCGTTTTTGGACCTTTGCGGCCCGGCCCGCATCCAACGTGCAGAAATTTCCGCATGACTATCCGTTCAGTCGACCGAGCCCGTCGAAGGCTGCGCTTTTATAGCATTCCGCAAGGGTCGGATAGTTGAAGACGGAGTCCGCGAGATAATCGATCGTGCCGTTCAACGCCATCACAGCTTGTCCGATATGGATCAATTCTGTGGCGCCTTCGCCAAGGATATGAATCCCGAGAATCTTGCGCGTATCGGGATCGAAGATCAGCTTCAACATGCCCGTGCGGTCGCCGATGATCTGGCCGCGCGCAATCTCACGATAATTGGCTTTGCCGATTTCGTAAGGTTTGCCTGCTGCGGTGAGCTCGTCCTCATTTGCGCCGATCGTTGAAATTTCGGGAACCGTGTAGATGCCATATGGGAATAAGCCGATGCCATGATCGTCGGCGTCACGAGCATCGAAGGCGTGCAGCGCTGCGGCGCGTCCCTGTTCCATCGAGGTCGACGCCAACGAGGGGAAGCCGATCACATCACCAACCGCATAAACGTTATGCGCGGTGGTTTGATAGTGGGCGTTGATGATGATCTTGCCGCGCGGATCAAGTTCAACGCCTGCCTTTTCGAGGGCAAGGCCTGCGGTAGCTCCTGTGCGGCCTATGGCGTAGAGCGCGGCGTCGGCATGGAGCAATTTGCCGCTTTTCAGGCGAACCTCCACGGGCGCCCGCCCTCCTTCCACCACTTCAACATGGTCGACCTCTTCCCCAAGGCGCATGGTCACGCGGTTCTGTTGGGCGATGTAGGTGAGGGCCGCCGAGATTTCATGGTCTAGAAAGGGCAGCAGGGTGGGGCGCTTGTCGACAATCGTCACGCGCACGCCAAGTGCGGCGAACATGGTCGCGTATTCAACGCCAATCACTCCGGCGCCGATGACGATCAAAGAGCGCGGGATGCTTCGCAGTTGCAGAATGTCGTCGCTGACGAGGATGCGTTGTCCGTCGAAAGTGATGTGGGGGTCTCGCGTCGCATTGGTGCCGCAAGCGATAACGACCTTATCTGTATGGATAATGTGCTGCTCGTCGCTGCCGTCGTCGAGCTTGATGTGGTTGGCGTCGACGAAGGACGCTTCGGCCTCGATCAAATGCACGCGGTTTCTAGCAAGATGCGTGCGTATGACGTCAATCTCGCTGCGGATGACTTGTTCCACACGAAACAGCAGATCTTCGATCTGGATGTCTGGCTTGACTGTATAGGACGCGCCATAAATCCCGCGCTCCCGAAAACCCGACAAATGCAAAACCGCTTCACGGAATGTCTTTGAGGGGATGGTGCCGGTATTTACGCAGACGCCGCCCACCACGCGTCGCTTCTCAACGACGGCGACACGCTTTCCCATTTTGGCTGCTTGAATGGCGGCGCGCTGGCCTGACGGGCCGGAACCAATGACGACAAGATCATAATTCATGGGAGACCGCCGCTGCGTGCTCAGGGGTGATGACGCAACGTCCGCTTTTTAAAGTCAATTGTCGACCATTTTTGTTGTTGCGTTTGAATCTGCATTGTTTGCAAATTTGTTATTATTTGAACTTTTAATTTTTACGAAATGCGACATTTTCCCGGATTTCGAAATAATCCACAATGCGCATGATTGGGGTAACAATTTAATTCGCTAATTCAGTTCGTTAAATCGATCAAACTGCTTGCAAGCGCTCTTGGTCTCAAGGCAAATTGGGACAACCTACGTTTGCGACAGGATTGTGGCTGCAGTTTTGCGGTTCCGGTTTCCTTGCGCTGTTTTTTCGACCACCTTGATTGGACCGGACATGCTGCAGAATACGCCTCAAGAAGAACTTCATCCCACGCTGATCCATCGTCTTATTCACGACCACGATCATCCTGCATTCATGATCTGGACGCGATCGATCAACATCCTGATCTATGCATCCTGCGTGGCGATCGCGATGGAGTCGGTGGAGTCGATCCGTGCTGAGTTCCAGCATGAACTCGCAGCCTTTGAATGGTTCTCGGTCGCTTTCTTCACGCTCGACTATCTCTTCAATATTTACACCGCAAAGGAGCGGTTTAAATATATGGTCAGCTTCTGGGGGCTCGTGGATCTTCTTTCGATCCTGCCTTCTTTCTTGATGCTCTTCAATTTCGCCTCGATCAGAGCCACCAAGATCCTTCGCTTGCTGCGCGTGATCCGTATCCTCCGAGTTCTCAAGCTGGCCAGGACTGCTATGCAGGACGTCAACGCCGCTCGTGGCGGCAAGACGAACCGCATCGCCGCCAATCTGCGTATTTATTTCATCGCGCTGTTCTCGGTGCTGATGATCTCCTCAACGTTGATGTTCTATGTCGAGGGTAGCCTCTACACGCCGGAAGCCCTCGCTGAGGGGCAGATTCATCTGGATGCCACGACGGTCGCCAAGGGTGAGGAAGCTGGCTCGGTCAAGTTCGTGCCGGTCGATCCGCTTACGGGCAACGCCATCCCAGAGGACAAGCGTTTCTATACGTCGATCCCCGAGTCCATGTGGTGGTGCATCGTCACGCTTACGACCACTGGTTATGGCGACATCTATCCGATTACGATAGGCGGAAGAATTATAGCCGCAGTCACGATGTTGATGGGCTTGGTGCTCTTCGGCATGTTGATGAACATCGTCGGCAAGACCCTCATGGTGATGCTCTTTGGCGAGCCCGTCGGTCATGAAAAGGAAGAGGAGCACAAGACTCCTGAAGAGAAGATCGGCGCTGCTTTCGACCTGTTGGCGGATGCAGGCGTGATCTCCTACAAATCGGCCTACGAGCTTCGTGATGTGCCTAAGGAGGAGATCGCTCATCGCCTCGGCTCCGATGCTGTCTCTGCGTAAGCGCTGATAGTTGCGCTCAGTCTCGCGCGTTCATTTTCAATCGGCCCGGCTGCATTGCAGCCGGGCTTTTTTGTGCTCATGCTTTGGTTGCTTCATCTGTTCAGCGCATCAAGCTTCGTGCGAGCTCCCGTCACGCCTTTTTCCAGCGCCTCCAAGTAAAGCGCGCGTGCGCGCGCGAGGTCAGGTTTGACCACCTTGGCGTTCACGCGGGCGAGCGCCTTGGGATCATAAGTCTCTGCCAGGGTGAGAAGTGCGCCGGCGTCGCCGCCTTCGATAGCTCGTTCCAGGATGAGCCGCGCGCCGACGACATCGCCATCCCGGAGGGCCTGCGCAGCCTTTCCGTTCAGACGCCGCATGTCAGCTTCGCTCAATGGCGGAAACGTGGGCTGCGCGCTTGCAGCCGGGGCGGTGGTCTTGTCAGCCACCGTCGGCGGTGCTGGTTCGGCGGCCCGAGAGGCGACGACGTCGGGCGCCGGATCAGGCTCTTGCGCAATTGCCGGCTCAGGTGCTTTTTGCGCCGCATTCGCAAAGCGCTCCATGGCCTCGGCCAGCTTGGCCTGCGCAGCTTCGCGTTCAGCTTCGCCGATCACGGGAGGCCTGAAAGATTGTGAGGCGCTGCTGAAATCCACGGTCGCCACCCTTGCCGGTCGGAATGCTATGGCGATGAGCACTGCGGTGGCGAAGGCGCTTGTCAGCAGCAGGGCTTGCTGACCAAAGCGGCGGATCAGTTGAGGCACGTTCACCTGATTAGGGCGGTTCATCGGCGTGACCTTCTTTTCGCAGCCGCCGTTCAATGGCTGGCGCGGGTGGGCTATTTCGCTCCCGACAGATCATCCCCGATTGCGCCCGCCATAAGGCGGGGGGTGGGCAAGGGCGTGATCAAAGCTTGCGGATAGTGGCGACTTCGCCTTGAAAAGCGCGGGCTTAGCCGCGGAATTCCGGGCCAGAGGCAACAACCGCTCGCCTTCCGGCCCTGCGCGTGCTAACCGACCTGTGCGGCATTGTGCGCCGCCGCCAGTCAGACGGGACCAAAGAGATCATGTCCGATATTTTCCGCGAGGTGGACGAAGAAGTCCGCCGCGATAAAGCGCTGCAGTTCTGGAGCAAGCACCAGAACCTGTTCATCGCGCTTGCGCTGGCTATCGTGGCCGCCTCTGCGGGATGGCGTTTCTACAAGGATGGCGAACGCGCCAAGGCCGAGGCTGCTGGCGCGAGCTATGAAGCCGCCCTCCAGCTATCCCGCGAGAACAAGCCCGCCGAGGCGGACGCCGCCTTCCAGGACATCATCAAACAGGGGCCGGAGGGCTATGCTCTTCTCGCCCGTTTCCGCGGCGCCGCCGATGTGGCGACGACGGATCAGGACAAGGCTGTCGCGATCTATGATACGCTTACGGTTGACGCCAAGGTTCCAGCGCTCATGCAGGACATCGCACGCCTGCGCGCGGCGACGCTGCGTCTCGACAAGGCGGATGCAGCCGAGATCAAGCGTCGGCTTGAGCCTCTGGCGCAGGGCGGCGCGCCCTTCCGCAACAGCGCCCGCGAATTGCTCGCCTATGCGGCCTTCAAGGTCGATGATTTCGAGGCGGCTGGTCGTTGGCTCGATCAGATCGTCGTAGATTTGCAGGCGCCTGCAGGGCTGCGGCAACGCGCGGAAACCCTGCTCGGCCTCGTCGCCGCCAGTAAGGCCCGCTGATTTCGGACGCGCACTGTCGTTGCGCGTTCCTCTCGCCATGTAAGAGTCCATGTCTTTCACAGTCGCCATCATCGGCCGACCGAATGTCGGAAAATCCACGCTCTTCAACCGTCTCGTCGGGAAGAAGCTGGCGCTCGTCGACGATCAGCCGGGCGTGACCCGCGATCGTCGTGAGGGTCAGGCGAAAATCGCCGACCTCACCTTCACAATCGTCGATACGGCGGGCCTGGAGGAGGGCGACGTCGCTTCGTTGTCAGGCCGTATGCGCGCCCAGACAGAGGCCGCCATTGAGATGGCGGACGCGATTTTCTTCATGATCGACGCCCGCACGGGGATCACGCCGACTGATCGCTATTTCAGCCAGCTGGTGCGCCGTTCAGGCAAGCCGATCATCCTTCTCGCCAACAAGGCGGAGGGCAAGGCCGGGCAGGCGGGCGCCATCGAGGCTTTCGAGCTCGGGCTTGGCGACCCCATTCCGCTGTCCGCCGAGCATGGCGAAGGGCTTTCCGAGCTTTACGAAAGCTTGCTCGAGGCCCTGCCCGAAGAGACCGCGCTGCCTGACGAGCTTGAGGAAGAGGCAGAAGCCCCTCTCGTTCTCGGCGATGAAGAGGACGGGTCTGAGCTCGACGTATCCAAACCCCTGCGCGTGGCTGTCGTCGGTCGCCCCAATGCAGGCAAGTCCACGCTGCTAAACCGCATCCTTGGCGAAGAGCGCCTGCTGACTGGGCCGGAAGCTGGCATCACGCGCGATTCCATCGCTGTCGAGTTTCCCTGGACGCGGCGTGACGCCAGCGTCCGCAAGGTCAAGATGTTCGACACGGCGGGCTTGCGCAAGCGCGCCAATGTTCAGGGCAAGCTGGAGAAGCTCGCGGCCGCCGACACGTTGCGCGCGGTGCGGTTCGCTGAAGTGGTTGTCGTGCTGCTAGACGCCACCATCCCCTTTGAGAAGCAGGACCTGACAATCATCGATCTCGTCGCCCGCGAGGGGCGCGGACTGGTGATCGGCCTCAACAAATGGGATCTGACGCCCGACCCTAACCGGCGCTTGCTGGAACTGCGCGAAGAGGCTGACCGCCTTCTGCCGCAGGTGAAGGGGACGCCGGTGGTTCCCGTGTCCGGTCTTACAGGCTCGGGCGTTGAGAAGCTCATGGAGGCGATCTTCAAAGTCCATGAGACTTGGAACATCCGCATTTCCACGGGTCGTCTGAATCGCTGGCTTGGGCCGGTGATTGAAAAGACTCCGCCGCCCGCTGTGTCGGGCTGGCGCATCAAGATCCGTTACATGACGCAGCCCAAAGCGCGCCCGCCCCATTTCGTGATTTTCGGCAATCAGCTCGACGAGTTGCCGACAAGCTACGAGCGCTTCCTGATCAACGGCTTGCGCGAGAGCTTCTCGTTGCAGGGCGTGCCGATCCGCATCTCAACCCGCAATTCGAAGAACCCCTTCGATAAGGGCGGTCGGCGCATTCGATAGGGCGTCGGCCGGAGGCCGGCGCGGCGCGCTGTTTGCGGCTGCGATCCTCTCGATTGTTTCCGCTACGACGCGCAATTTCTCAATGCCCGCGCCTATCCCAAGCCGGACTGATTGGCTGTCGCCCTGATCGTTGAGGTCGGCGAAGGCGTAGCTCAGATCTAGCCAGGCGTTCCACAGGTTTTCGGCTGTGCGATGTAGATCATGGTCTCGCATGAAATATTTCCCGTCTGAGAAACTTCGAAATCTATGCTGAAGTCAGCATTGATTTTCTGCAAGGCCACGTATGGTTAATTTTTAAAAGTTATAAAAGCTAATGCACTTACGACACAGCTTTATCTGAAGCTTATTTCGCGGTTAAGTTTCAGCTTTATACGAAACTATACATTTGTGCAGACGCAAACAATCAATCTGGCTGGCGCCAGCTCTTAATCCGATCATCCTGAAAATCATAAAGCTTCCCGCTCTCGGTGGAGTCGGGATGGCACAGCGCGACCACCTTGGGGGCGAAGTCTTCTGGCGTGCGCAGCGTGAGGGGGTCTTCGCCAGGCATCAGGCTGGCGCGCATCTTGGTGCGCAGCGGGCCGGGATTGGCGATCATCACGCGCACATTGGAGGTGTTGATGGTCTCCGACGCATAGGTGCGCGCAAGGGCGTCGAGGGCAGCCTTGGATACAGAATAGGGGCCGAGATAGGCGTTCATTGTCGCGCGGCTGCCCACACCGGATGTCACGAAAACCGCGCGGCCGGCGGTCGAAGCGCGCAGCAGCGGATCGAGTGAGCGGATCAGCCTGAAGTTAGCGGTGACATTGATGGCGAAGACATTGTCCCAGTTCGGCGGATCGACATGAGGCAGCGGCGAGACCGGACCAAGAACCCCGGCGTTCGCCACGAGAATGTCGAGCTTGCGCCAGCGCTCGAAAAGCGCGAGGCCCAGTCGATCGAGCGCGTCATAATCCTTGAGATCGCAGGGGGCGAGGGTGGCCTCTCCGCCAATAGCCCGGATTTCGTCGTCGAGCTCCTCGAGCGCCCCTTGCGTACGCGCTAGCGCCACGACATGCGCGCCCTGCCGCGCCAGCTCAAGCGCCACGGCGCGGCCGATCCCTCTGGACGCGCCGGTGACGAGGGCGATGCGGTTTTCGAGTGGCAGACTCATGGCGGGCTCCGATGGGAAACGCTTCAGCTTAACCTAACGCGCCCGGGCCGCCAGCGCATCAACTCAATTCAAGGGTATGGTTCAGGCGGTCTCCGCTAGCAGCGAGAGCTGCCGACGGGTGGCGTCGCCGCCGAGATCCGTCAGGTTCGTGGGGTAATCGCCGGTGAAGCAATGGTCGGTGAACTGTGGGCGGGCGGCGTTGCGCCCATCCTCGCCCATGGCGCGGTAGATGCCGTCGACGGACAGGAATGCGAGGGAGTCGCAGCCGATGTAGCGGCGCATTTCTTCCAGCGAATGGGTGGCGGCGAGCAGCTTTTCGCGGCTCGGCGTGTCGATGCCGTAATAATCGGGATGGGTGATCGGCGGCGAGGAAATTCGGAAATGCACTTCCTTTGCGCCGGCGTCGCGCATCATCTGCACGATCTTCACCGAAGTCGTGCCGCGCACGATGGAATCGTCGATCAGCACGATCTTCTTGTCCTGCACCACAGAGCGGTTGGCGCTGTGCTTGAGGCGCACGCCCAGTTCGCGAACCGACTGGGTGGGCTGAATGAAGGTGCGGCCCACATAATGGTTGCGCACGATGCCGAGCTCAAAGGGAATGCCGGACTCGCGCGCAAAGCCGATGGCTGCGGGCACCCCTGAGTCAGGCACAGGCACGATCACATCCGCGTCCACACGCGCCTCGCGGGCGAGTTGCGCGCCCATGTTCTTGCGCACCTCATAGACATGGCGGCCGTGAACGATGGAATCGGGACGGGAGAAATAGATATATTCGAAGATGCAGGGCCGCATGGGCTGAGGCGGGAAGGGCTTGTGCGATTCGATCCCGCTTTCGGAGATCACCACCACCTCGCCATTCTCCACATCGCGAATGAACCGCGCGCCGATGATGTCCAGCGCGCAGGTCTCGGAGGCGAAGATATAATGTCCGTCGAGCTCACCCAGCACGAGGGGGCGGATGCCCAGCGGATCGCGTACGCCGATCAGCTTCTTATTGGTGAGCGCCACCAGCGAATAGGCGCCTTCGAGCTGGCGCAGGCCCTCGATGAACCGATCGAGGATGCGGCCCTTGCGGCTGCGCGCCACCAGGTGAAGGATCACCTCGGTGTCGGAGGTCGACTGATATATCGAGCCCTGCTTGATGAGTTCGCGGCGCAGGGTGATGCCGTTGGTCAGGTTGCCGTTATGGGCGACCGCGAAGCCGCCGGAATCAAGCTCTGCGAAAAGCGGCTGCACATTGCGCAGGATCGTTTCGCCGGTGGTCGAATAGCGCACATGGCCGATCGCCGCATTGCCCGGCAGACGTTCAATGGTGCCGCGCGACGAGAAGTGATCGCCCACGAGGCCCATGCGGCGCTCCGAGCTGAACCTCTTGCCGTCAAAGGCAACGATGCCAGCCGCTTCCTGTCCGCGATGTTGGAGCGCATGCAGGCCCAGCGCCGTGATGGCGGCGGCTTCGGGGTGGCCGAAAATGCCGAACACGCCGCATTCTTCATGCAGGCGGTCTGCTTCAAGATCGAGGAACTGTTGGCCGGGCGAGGCGTAGACTTCGCTGAGCGTATCGGAACCGGAAAGTCGGGCTTGGCGATCCGAATGGCTCATCGCGATTCCTTTGGCGTGTCCGGGGCTGATCGTGCGAACGCTGGGGCGGCGTTCAAGCAAAGCATTGAGCGGTCAGGACATAAGGCCTGCTGACCTCGATGTCAGCAGTGTCATAGCCTCAATCAGCGTTTTGATCCAGCGTAGCCGGGGTTCAGAACGGCATCGATCGTCTGCGGCGAATTGTCAGGACTCGCCTGCGTGCGCTGGCCCGGACGCACCGGAGCCGGGGTGGCGCTTTCCGTCTCCGCCGGAGGCTCATCGCCCGATTTGGGCTCCCTCTTCAGGATTTTGGAAAGTGACTGGTCGAGGTTCTCGGGAAGCATGGCCTCCAGAGAGCTGCCGGTCGCCTCTAGCCAGGGGCGGGTCTTCGAGCTCTGCACCCACGTCGGATAGGACTTTTCCGGCACCAGGAAGCTGAAGAAGACAAAGGCGATGGCGCAGAGCAGGAAGCCGCGACCGGCGCCGAACAGGAAGCCAAGGGACCGATCGAGCGCCCCGATGCGGGAGTCGAGGATTAGGTCAGAGATCTTCACGGTGATGATCGACACGATCACCAGCGTGGCTAGAAAAATGCCGGCTGCGGCGAGCGCAAGGGCGCCTTTCTCATTGCTGACATACTGCTTCACATATGGCAGCGCCAGCGGATGGAGCATGTAAGCCGCCACGGAAGCCGCAGCCCAGGAGGCGATCGCAAGCACCTCGCGCGTGAAACCCCGCAGCATCGACAAGAGCGCAGAGATCAGGACGACGACGATCAAACCGAGGTCGAGATAGGATGGCATCGATAGGGCCTCATGGGCGCGGGACGGTCCGCCCGTCCGCGACTCGCCGTTTCGTATATCTTAACAAGGCGCATGCGTCACTCGTTCAGGGGAAATCGCAAGGCCGCTCCTGTGGGTGACTGGTGTTTGGGGCGCGGTAAGGGCGAAGAGGGGCGCGAAAGGCTCGAAAACTTGCATCCCGGGCGAAAACGTGTAGAAGCACCTCCACGGTGTCGGCCGGAGGCTGAACGGAAGGTGGGCGCAAGCCCGCAGGGGTTAAACCCGTCTTCCCGTGTCTCCGCCTTCGAAATGTAATCCGTCGAGCCTTTCTCCGGGCTCGAAGGGCTCCGCGTCGGCGCCGCAACAGACAGAGAAAGGCAGATCATGGCTCTCTACGAGCATATCTATCTGGCTCGTCAGGACGTCACGGCCCAGCAGGTCGAGGCGCTGACAGAGCAGATGAAAACCGTCATCGAAGCTAATGGCGGCAAAGTTGGCAAGGTCGAGTACTGGGGCGTCAAGTCCCTCGCCTTCCGCATCAAGAAGAACCGCAAGGCTCACTTCACCCTCATCAACATCGACGCTCCCCATGCGGCCATCGCCGAAATGGAGCGCCAGATGGGCCTCAATGAAGACGTGCTGCGTCTTCTGACGCTGCGCGTCGAGGCTCACGAGGAAGGCCAGTCGGCCATGATGCGCAAGCGCGAAGACAGCGATCGTGACGATCGCGGCGAGCGTGGTGATCGCGGCGACCGTCGCGGCCCGCGTCCTGACCGTCCCCGTCGCCCCCGCGAAGAGGGCGCTGCTGAAGGAGGAGCCTTCTGATGACCGCTGCAGCAGCCACCCGTCGTCCCTTCTTCCGTCGTCGCAAGACCTGCCCCTTCACGGGCCCGAATGCGCCGAAGATCGACTACAAGGACGTTCGTCTCCTGTCCCGCTACATCTCTGAGCGTGGCAAGATCGTCCCCTCGCGCATCACGGCGGTTTCCGCCAAGAAGCAGCGCGAGCTGGGCCAGGCCATCAAGCGCGCGCGCTTCCTCGGCTTGCTCCCCTACGTGATCAAGTAATCACCTGAACTTGACCCTCTCCGGCTCCGCTGGGGAGGGCGCACGTCGGCCGCGCGGAATGGTCCGGGGCGGCTTGGTTGGGCGGATCGGTCCGCTCTAACCGCTTCTTAGCGGGACAGCTCGGCGAAATGGCGCAGCGTTTCCTCATAGCCTTCGGGGCCGGCCTTGCGGCTGGAGTCCTCTTCGTCCTTCCGGCGAAGGGCATGATGGCCGGCGTCTGGCTGAGCATACTCGCCCCCATGCCTTTGATGATCGGCTGCATGGGCTACGGCTTGCCTGCGGGCGTTGGCGCTTCTGTGATCGGCGCCCTTGTCGCCTCCGTCATGCAGCCCGCCCTTGGCCTTGTCTTCCTCGTCAGCACAGCATTTCCCGCCCTCCTGCTCGGCTGGCTCACGGCGCATGTCTTTAGTGGCGGACGTCGCCTTTCGCCCGGCTTTCTGCTTGCGGCGGTGACAGCGCTTTCCGTCATCGCGGTCTGGGGCACGGTCGCTTTCGCTGGGGCCAGCTTTGGGGGCCTCGATGCGGCCGCTAATGAAATCGCCGCAAGCGTTCAGGCTGTCCTGAAAAACCTCAAGGGCGCTGAAGACGCTGCGGGCGTGATGCCGCTTGACGAATTCGCGCCGCTACTGGTGGCGAGCATCCCCGCCATGATGGCCTTCTGGAGCGTGCTGGCCTTGTCGCTGAACCTCTGGCTGGCTGCGCGCGTGACCATGATCTCCGGACAATTGGGCGAGACCTGGCCCGATCTGCCGACCCACCTCGTTCTGCCTCGTCTTGCGCTGGCGGCCTTCGCCATCGCGACGCTTGCCTGCTTGCTGCCGGGCGCAGGCCGCGTCCTGGCGTCGAGCGCCGCTGTTGCTCTTGGCGTCGCTTTCTCGCTGCAGGGGGTGGCCGCGATTCATCGCCTGACCATGGAGCGTCAGGGGCGGGTGGGCCTTCTCTCGTTGCTTTACTTTGTGATCTTCATCCTTTTCCCGCTGCCGCTTTTCGTTCTGGCGGGCGTCGGCGTCGCCGACAATGTCAAGCCGCTGCGGCGGTCCCTTTCCAACCCCTCACCGAACAACCCTTAAGGAGAACACCATGCAGGTCATTTTGCTCGAACGCGTCGCCAAGCTCGGCCAGATGGGCGAGGTCGTCCGCGTAAAGGACGGTTATGCCCGCAACTACCTTCTGCCCAAGGGCAAGGCCCTGCGCGCCAGCGAAGCCAACAAGAAGCATTTCGAATCCCAGCGCGCCCAGCTTGAGGCCCGCAACCTCGAACTGAAGAACGAGGCCCAGTCAGTCGCTGAAAAGCTCAACGGCCAGAGCTTCGTCGTGCTGCGTCAGGCGGGCGAAACCGGCCAGCTCTACGGCTCCGTGTCGACCCGCGACATCGCCGACGCGATCACCGCTGGCGGCTTCAGCGTCTCGCGCAACCAGGTCGCGATCTTCTCGCCGATCAAGACCCTCGGCCTCCACGAGATCCCGATCCACCTGCACCCCGAAGTCGACGCGAAGATCACGATCAACGTCGCCCGCTCCGCCGCCGAAGCCGAGCGTCAGGCCAAGGGCGAAGAGCTCACCACCCGCGAAGAGACCTCGATGGACGATCTGGGCCTCGAAGTCGGCGCGGCTCTGGCCGAGGCTGGCGGCGAGCTCTGAGCTTTTTAGCCTTCGTAAAACAGGAACGCCCGGGTTCGTCCCGGGCGTTTTTGCTTAGTCAAGGTGGTCTTTTTGAGCCTGTGAATCGCGGGATACATGAAGCTCGCCTACTCGCTATCGCGGCGGGCGCGTGCCACAAGTCTGGCGAGGGCCTGTTCAATTCGCTAGATTGGTCGGGGCCTTCGCCGCGTTGCGTCAAATCACTCCATTTGCAGCGAGATCATGTCAGTCGTTGAAGATCTGGCGGGCCGTTTCGGCCTCGTGTCCAATCCCCAGCAGGGGGCTCCGGCCTATCGCACCCCGCCTCACAATGTGGAGGCGGAGCAGGCCTTGCTGGGCGCGATCCTCGTCAACAACGACGCCTTCGATCGTGTGTCGGACTTCCTGCGCGCCGAGCATTTTTCCGAAGAATTGCATCGGCGCATTTTCGAGATCACCGCCCAGTTGATTCGCGCCGGCAAGGTCGCGACGCCCGTCACGTTGAAAACCTTTCTGGGCGATCATGATCTGGGCGGCGTCACCGTTCCGCAATATCTCGCGCGCCTCGCCGCTGAGGCGACCACCATCATCAACGCTGAGGACTACGGCCGCAGCATCTACGATCTCGCCACGCGCCGCAGGCTCATCGTCATCGGCGAGGAAGTCGTCAACACCGCCTATGATGCGCCCGTCGATCTCACGCCGCGCGAGCAGATCGAAGAGGCCGAGCGTCGCCTATATGAGATCGCTGAACAGGGCCGTTACGACGGTGGTTTTCAGAGCTTCTCGACCGCGCTGACTCATGCAGTGGACATGGCCGCCAAGGCCTATGAGCGCGAAGGCAAGCTGTCGGGCGTTTCAACCGGCATGACCGATCTTGATCATAAGCTCGGTGGTCTCCAGCAGTCCGACCTTGTGATCGTCGCGGGCCGTCCCGGCATGGGCAAGACCGCGCTTGCGACCAACATCGCCTTCAACATCGCGCAAGCCTATCAGTCGAAGATGCGACCCGATGGATCGCTTGAAACGATCAATGGCGGCATCGTCGGTTTCTTCTCGCTCGAAATGTCGTCCGAGCAGCTCGCCACGCGTATCATCGCCGAACAGTCCGGCGTGCCTTCTTATAAAATTCGCCGCGGTGACATCACGGACATCGAATTTCAGAACATCACCGAAGCTGCGCGGCGCATGCAGACCGTGCCATTCTATATTGATCACACCGGCGGCATCTCCATCGCGCAACTTACTGCGCGCGCGCGCCGTCTGAAGCGCCAGCGTGGACTCGATATGCTGGTGGTGGACTACCTTCAGCTTCTGTCGGGTTCGAAGTCGAAGGGCGACAACCGCGTGCAGGAGCTGACCGAAATCACGACCGGCCTGAAGGCTCTTGCCAAGGAATTGAACGTTCCAGTCATGGCGCTCTCTCAGCTCTCCCGTCAGGTCGAAAGCCGCGACGACAAGCGCCCGCAGCTTTCCGACCTTCGTGAATCCGGCTCCATCGAGCAGGACGCCGACGTGGTCATCTTCGTGTATCGTGAAGAATACTATCTCAAGAACCGCGAGCCGCGCCCCGGTAGCGAGGAGCATCTGGCCTGGATGTCCGAAATGGAGCGCGCCCACGGCAAGGCCGAGGTCATCATCGGCAAGCAGCGTCACGGTCCCACGGGAACGGTCGAACTCGCCTTCGAAGCCGAGTTCACGCGCTTCGGCAATCTTGCCCACGAAGACCGGATGCCGGAGCGTCTGGAGTGAGCGGATTTCCTCCGGTTGACCCCAATCTATCTCAGGCCGAGCTGATCATCGATCTTGGCGCGCTGGTCGACAACTGGCGCAAGCTTGCGGCACGCATAGCGCCTGCAGTTTGCGCCGCTGTAGTGAAAGCGGACGCCTATGGCGTTGGCGCTGACGAAGCGTCGCGGGCTCTCTTTGATGCGGGTTGTCGCACCTTTTTCGTGGCTCAGCCTTCCGAAGGCGTGCGGGTTCGCGCTATCGTGGGCGCTGATGCTTCGATCTATGTGCTGAACGGATTGATCGATGGGGCAGGCCGGCTTGAGTCCTATGCTTCGCACGCGCTTAAACCCGTGCTTGGCTCGCTCGACGATGCGCGCATCTGGAGCGCTAGTGGTCTTGCGGGAACGGTGGCGGCGGCTCTTCATGTCGACACGGGCATGAACCGACTTGGCCTGCGGGCGGATGAAGCTCTGGCTCTGGCGCCTCAGGCGCAGGCGCTCGGTCTTGATCTCATGATGAGCCATTTCGTTTCGTCAGAAGCTGCGGATGACCCAATCAATGCGCGCCAGATTGCGCAGTTTGAATCGGTGAGGAACGCCTTCGCTGGCCTGCGCGCGAGCATCGCGAACTCCGCAGGACTGTTTCTTCCGCAAAAGCCTTTCCACGATCTCGTCCGACCCGGTTACGCGCTTTATGGCGGCAACCCCACGCCCGGCGCTTCCAATCCCATGCGCCCGGTCGCGACCCTTCGCGCGCCGATCATTCAGATGCGTGAAATCGGCGTTGGCGAGACCGTCGGCTACAATGCGCAGTGGCGGGCGAAACGCGTGACGCGGCTGGCCACCATCGGCGTCGGCTATGCGGATGGCCTCCCGCGTGCGCTGATGGGCACGCAGACGCATGTCGGCGGCGAGGCTCTGGTCGAGGGGCGCCGTTGCCCCTTCGTCGGACGCGTCTCAATGGACCTTACGGTGATCGACGTGACCGACGCTCCCTCCGTGCGCCCCGGCGCCATGGTGGAATTGCTGGGGGCGGAGATAACGGTCGATGACGTCGCCGCCCGCGCAGGAACGATC
>CANGOK010000012.1 GCA_947455285.1 Beijerinckiaceae bacterium
AAGGTTACGGGGTCACGCTCACCATGCTGCGACAGGTCTGCGCCAAAGCCCCCTGATCATTCGCCGCCTGACGCCTGCTTGACGCGCGCGATGAATTCAGGCGAGGCGTCGACAATCTTCTCCGCCAACCTCTGGACCTCCTGCGCCGTTCGAGGCGTGATCGAGAGGTTGCGCCTCGCAGCCTCCTCCAGAAAGGCCGGATCCTTCACCATCGCCTCGAAGGCCTCGCGTAGAACCGCGACCTTCGCCGCAGGAACGCCCGGCCCAACCGCCAGCGCACGCGCGTGCGGCGTGCCCGAGGCGAGGAATTCGGCGATCTCGCGCGCTTCGCCCTGTGACAGTTCGATCAGGGTCGGCGCGTCGGGCAGTTCGCGCATACGCTCGAGTGTGAATTGCACGGGGATATGAACGCGCCCGCTGCGCAACCATTCGGCATTGCCGCCGCTGATGTTCTCCCAGGCCACCACCCAGCCCGCGATCTCGCCCCGCTCCATGGCGAGATTGAGTTCGCCGCCAGTCGGGAAGCCGGCGATCACCCGGAACGGCGCGTCGATGGCGCCCTTGAGCAGGGTCGCCCATTGGTAGCTGAGATGCGAGCGGCCCATGGAGCCCAGCACGATGGGCGAGGCCTTCAGTTCCGCGAGGCTCTTACCCGGCGATGTGTGCCAGATGGCGAGCATCTGGCTGATCTGGTCATAGGCGCCCAGCCATTGCAGCTTGCGGGATTCGAACCGCACCCCTTCGCTCTGCAATTTCTCGATAAGCGGCAGGGGATGGGCGAGCAGGATCTTGCTGCCATCCTGCGGCGCGGGCCCATAGATGTAATTGCCGGCGATGGCGCCGCCCGCGCCGGGCATATGTTCAACGATGATGTTGGGATTACCCGGAATTTGGCGGGCGAGATGGGTCGCGATCAGCCGTCCATAGAGATCATAGCTGCCTCCCGGCCCCGTGCCCATGACGAGCGAAATCGGCCGCCCCGATGGCATATAGGGCTCGGCCGCCTGCGCCATGCCAGCGATGACGCAAGCCGCGAGAGCGACGACATTTGAAAAGCAGCGCATCATTCTTCGCCTACTTCTTTTCGACACGCGCCAGAATGGCGATCATGCGTTGCTTTTGCTCCGGTGTCGGATCGGACACCACGCTGATCGACGCCATTCGGGTCTCCTCGGCGCTGGAGAATTCGACATTCCGCTGGGACTTGTCTCCCTCCGCGATCAGCACCGGATCAGTCAGCGCCGCCTTCACCGCCACCCGCAGGGCCGCCAGTCGCTCAGGAGGCGTACCGGGCGGGGCCACCAGAATGCGGCCAAGCTTTTCCGCCGTGGAATGGAAATCGAGCAGCGCCGCTTGCTCATCCGAGAGTTTCGCGGCTTCGAAGACGGTGGGCACATCCGGAAACAGTTTCGAGCGAGAGCGCCCGATGGTCGCCAGCACGCGGATCTGGCCCGTCGCCACATAATTGGCGGCGGACGTGTCCACGATATAGAGCATGTCCATCTCTCCCTTGCCCACGGCCAGAGCTGAATCATTGCTGCCGGGATAGCCCAACACCACATTGCAATTAAGCTGCAGCGCCTCGCAGGTGAAGGCGGCGCCGTCGGACAAACCATCGATCGGGCCGCCTGCGGACCACATGTATTGACGCTTGTCGGCCAGCACATCCTGAACGCTCTTCCATGGCGCATTGGCGGTCACCAGCCAGACCCAGGGATTGCCGCTGACCGTGCCGAGATGTTCGAGCTTCGCGAGATCGTAGCGAACGCCCTGCTGTTCGGTGAACTGGCCGAAGGCGGCCGCCAGACCATTCACGAGCATGATCTGCAAACCATCCGGCGGCGCGGTCATCATACGATTGGTGGCGGTGATGCCGCCGGCGCCAGGCTGGTTCTCGACCACCACATTGGCCCCAAGCTCGCGGGCGATATAGGGGGCGATCATGCGCGCGTAGAGGTCAAAGCCACCGCCTGCGGAAAAACCCACTACGAGGCGCACGGTCTTGCCTTTGAAAAAGGCGGTATCCGCCGTCTGGGCGGGCGCGATGGAAGTGGTTCCGCAAAAGATGAGGAAGGCGGCGCTGATGCCACGCAGAGATTGTCCG
This sequence comes from Beijerinckiaceae bacterium, assembly GCA_947455285.1. Lineage (GTDB taxonomy): Bacteria > Pseudomonadota > Alphaproteobacteria > Rhizobiales > Beijerinckiaceae > Terripilifer. Next base: position 2,105 of record CANGOK010000012.1, read on the forward strand.
AAACGACGCATGGTTGTTTCCCCCTGACGACCCGTTATTCCCGAGACGATTCATTTTCCCTGAATCGAGTAGCGGACTTCAAAGCGCCCGACAACAAGCCCGTCACCGCAGCCGCTGCAATTCCCCGATGAAGGCGCGGCGCGCTTCAGGCGCCTTGACGCCGCGCGGCCCGAAGACGTCGCGCTCAAGGAAGAAGCCCGTAAGCGCAAAGCCCGCAAGGATCTCATCACTGGATGGGTCAAAGCCCCGCCGTGCGACGGAGAGAAAATCGGGCAGGGGCAGAAGCCTGTCGCGCCAAGGCTCGCCCGCCTCGCGGCTCACCGCCCGCCCAGACTTCGGCGAGACATAGATGAGGTCGTCCTTGACCCCTGTGGCCACACATTCGCTAAGATCAAGGCCGAAACCCAGCTCCATCAGCACCGCAAGCTCAAGGCGCACCATCAGTGCGGGTCCCGTGACGGGATCGTCGAGATGGGCGGCGATGATCTCGGCGGTTTCGAAAAGAGCTGGATGGGGATCGCGCTCGGGCAGCAGGCGCAGCAGCGCCCCAAGCAGATTGATACCCTGCAGCGCGAGACCAGATCCCATGATCGCGGCCGCCCTTGAGCGCAGGGGCTCCACCGTCAGCGTGCCCATCTGCTCCTCGATGCGCGCGCGCCAGACGCAGACGACGCTATTGCCGGGTTGCAGAACCGGCTGCATGCGCTGGGAGCGACCACCGCGCACCATGCCCAGATGCCGCCCGTGGTCGCGCGTCATCACCTCGACGATGGCGGCGGTTTCGCCATGCCTGCGTATGCCGATGATGAGGCCTTCGTCACGCCATTCCATGGCTGAATTATCGCGCCTGCGGCGTCCGGCTCAAGGCCACAGCCATCGCCAAAACCCCCGCCATGATGCAACCGCTGAACAAGGCGACGCCATCCCACCGATGCGACGCCCAAAAGGTCCCGCCCACGCTGCCAGCGACACCGCCACCGATGTAATAGAGCAGCAGATAGAGGGAGGAGGCCTGCGCCTTGTCGGCGCTCGCCGCGGCAGGCGCCCAGCCCGAGCAGATCGCATGGGCGCCGAAGAAGCTGAAGGTCAGCAGAGACAGACCTGCCACGATCATCGGCAGGGAATCGGGCGTCATCATCGTGAGGCCGACAAGCATAGCCAGCGAGCAACCTATCAGCACGCGGCCCCTGCCCTGCTTAGCGGCCAGCGCCCCAAGCCAGGCGGATCCAAAAGAGCCGACAGGATAGATGAGGAAGACCATGCCGGCGATGCCGGGGCTGAGATTGAAGGGCGGCTCCTGCAGGCGGAAGCCGAGATAATTATAGAGGGTCATGAAACTGCCCAGCAGGCAGAAGCCTGCGAGCACCAGCAGGAAAATGGCGGGCGTCGCCAAAAGGCGCAGCATGGAGCGGCTAAGTCCGCCAAAGCGCAGTTCGCGCGCCTTGAAGTGACGCGATGGCGGCAACAGGCGCCAGAAGAAAACCGCGCAGATCAGGCCACAGACGCCGATGCCCGCCATTGCGAGGCGCCAGGAGCCGTAATCCATTCCGAAGTCGGAGACGATCGCCGCCGCCAACCGTCCCGACATGCCTCCAAGCGCGCTGCCCCCAATATAGAGGCCGACCGCCCCGGGCACGGCCTTGGGCGCCATTTCCTCGCCAAGATAGGCAAGCGTCACCGCCGGGGCGCCGCTCAAAGCCAGCCCGGACAGAGCCCGCAGCCAGATGATCGAATCCCACCCCGGCACCGCCCAGAGCGCCAGCGTCAATGCCGAAGAAGCGATGAGCGAGCCCAGCATCATCACCTTGCGGCCGACCGCCTCGGAAATCGAACTCGCAAACAGCATGGAGATGGCCATGACCACCGCCGTGACCGACACAGCGATCGAGCTTTGCGCGGGCGTCACGTTGAATTCGGCGGCGAAGAGCGGCAGCACCGGCTGTGGGCAATAAAGAACCGCGAAAATGGCGAAGCCGCAGAAGAAGACGGCGATATTGGTGCGTCGGAACTCAGGCGTCCCCGCCTCGATCCGCGCAGGCGATTGAGCAGGGGCATGCCCTTCGCTGACGCCCGCCTCGGTCATTTGCGCCCCTTCACAATGCGCCCGCACGGCGCCTCTCGACCACCCTTAAAGGAGTCGCGCCCCGAAGTCTCGCCTTCAGGCCTGACCCCGCAGCGGGTGGATCACATGCTGAGCAATGGCGCGCACCTCCTCGACGGCTGGCGGGAATTTGAAGAGGAAGAGGTCGATCCCGATCTCGTGAAAATCCTGCAACCGGCGCCGCACATCTTCGGGCCGACCGATGCAGCCGCCTTTCATGGCCGGGCCGATGCGCTGGACCATCTTGCGTACGTCGGCGTCCGGCTCGTCGGGGGTGAGAAGGCGTTCGGTGCGGGCAATGGCGTCGGCTTCGCTGTCGCCAAAGGCGATGAAGGGGTTGAGCGCGAAGCGAACCTTGCGGCCCTCGCGCGCAGCCCGGGCGCGCATGTCCTCGACGGCCCGGCGCACATTGGCGAAATATTCGTCGGGTGTGCTCGAAGTCTTGTCGAAATCCACAAACCACCAGTCGCCGGTGCGGGCCACCATGTCGAGACCGCGCGGCGAGCGACTGGCGGTGAAGATTTCGGGCGGATTGGGCGTCGCGGGCTTGAGCAGCAGTTGCGCCTTGTCGACGGGGTAAAAGCGCCCCTCGCGAGAGAAAGGCGTCTCGCTCCACATACCGCGCAGCACCGCCACAAATTCCTCAGCCCGGACATAGCGGTCATCCGTGTCCGCCAAGACGTCGCCGCCGAACATCGTGTGTTCCTCGACGTTCCAGCCGGTTACGAGATTGATGGCCATGCGGCCCTTGGTGATGCGGTCGAGCGACACCGCCATCTTGGCGACCAGCTCGGGATGCCAGAGGCCCGGATGGACCGCCACCATGCTGCGCGCGCGCTGGGTGAGCGCGCTGATGGCGCCAGCGAGGACCCAGCACTCAAGGTCCGCGCCCAGATGCCGCTCGGCGAAAAGGATAATGTCGAAGCCGCAGCGATCGGCCTCCAGCAGAACGTCCTTGGCGAGGGTGTAGCCGATGTCGACTTCGCCATCAGCCAGCGGCGACTGGCCGCCAGCCACCGAACGAGCCATCGTGGCCGAGCCCACCGTCACATGCGGCACGGGCGCATATAGACCAAACTGCACGGTCGCTCCCTCCATTGTTTTGGAGGATTGTGCGGCGCCCGCGGCCTGCGGTCCAGCCCTCAGAGCTGGCCGAGCTTCAGGTCCGGGCTATAGGCGACGTCATCGACTTCCTTGGTCACAGCCTGCCCGCAGATGACCCGGCCCAGAACGGGATCAAAAGTCAGCGTGGGAGAGCCGTACAGAAGCCAACCCTTGCTCAGCGCTTCGCTCACCTTGTGGCAGAAGGCGGAATCGTCCGGCCCGGTGAGGTAGCGGTAAACGGTGGTGCGCTTCTTCATGGACAGGGGCGACTGGGACATTGGGCTCTCGTCAGTTCTTGGGAAATTCCAGACCCATTTCGCGATAGCGCTCGGGATCGTCGATCCAGTTCTCGCGCACCTTCACGAAAAGGAAGAGATGGATCTTTGTCTCGGCCGCCTCGGCTATGTCCTTGCGGGCCGCCATGCCGATGGATTTCAGCATCCGCCCCTCTTCGCCGATGACGATTTTCTTATGCGCCTCACGCGTCACGAAGATCGTCTGTTCAAGGCGCGCGGAGCCGTCGGGCAACTCCTTCCACTGGTCGGTCTCGACGGTGATCTGATAGGGCAGCTCATCATGCAGCCGCTCGAAGATCTTCTCGCGGGTGATCTCGGCCGCCAGCGAACGCAAAGGCGCGTCGGAGACCTGATCCTCGGGATAGAGCCACGGCCCCTTGGGCATCAGCTCGCCAAGCTTGTGGCGGAAGGCGTCGACGCCATGCTGGCGCAGCGCGCTGATCATGAAGGTCTCATTGAAGGCGACCTTCTCGTTGATCGAGGCCGCGAGCGCGAGGAGCTTTTCCTTCTTCACAAGATCGATCTTGTTGAGGACGAGGATCTTCGGCTTGGTCACATCGGCGAGCTTGGCGAGAATGCCCTCGACCTCTTCATCAACGCCGCGACCGGCGTCGATGAGCAGCGCGACCGCATCCGCATCCCCCGCCCCGCTCCATGCGGTCGTGACCATGGCCCGGTCGAGCCGACGCTTGGGCGCGAAGATGCCGGGCGTATCGACGAAGATGATCTGCGCATTGTCATCGAGCGCGATGCCGCGCACGAGGGCGCGCGTCGTCTGCACCTTGCGCGAGACGATGGAGACCTTGGCGCCGACCAGCGCATTGAGGAGGGTCGATTTGCCAGCGTTCGGCGCGCCGATGAGGGCGACGAAGCCGCAGCGTTGCTGCTCGGTTTTCATGACTGCGATCCTGCTTCAAGAGACGCTTTGGGCAAAACGCCTTCCTTTTCGAGAAAGGCGCGGGCGACGGCCTGTTCGGCCACCCGTTTGGAAGCGCCCGTGGCGCTCATGAGTTCGAAACCTTCAACGACGACGCCAATGACGAATTCCGGCGCGTGGGCGGGTCCGGAGCGTGCGACCTCGCGATAGACAGGCGCGGGAAGTCCCCGGCCCTGCGCCCATTCCTGCAACGATGTCTTGGCGTCCTGCAGCGGACGCTTCGGCTCGGCCATGCGACCTGAGAAGCTGCGCACCACAAGATCACGCGCGGCGTCATAGCCCGCATCAAGATAAACCGCCCCGATGATGGCTTCGCAGACATCGCCCAGAATGGCGGTCTTCTGGCGCCCACCCGTGGCGGACTCGCCAGCGCCAAGGCGCAGATGCGGCCCTACGTCCCAATCCCGCGCGACCTCGGCGCAGGTCTCCTTGCGAACGAGCGCGGCGAGACGACGCGAGAGGTCTCCCTCCTCAGAATCCGGGAACAGGTCATAGAGCATGCCCGCAACCGCAAGCCCCAGCACGCGGTCGCCCAGAAACTCAAGCCGCTGGTAGCTCTCGCCACGGTTCTTGACGGCGCTGACATGGGTCAGGGCGTGCTTGAGAAGGTCACGCTTGACGAAAATATGCCCGATGGCGACTTCGAGCGCCTCGACGGGCGGCTTAGGCCCCCGCGCCATTATCGCACCGGCTGGAACAGCCTGCTCCAACGGATCGCAGTCGGCCATTTCCAGACCTGCCAGCCATCGACGCCCTCATCGAGGGAGAAGAAGATCACTTCGGCGCGGCCCACGAAATTCTCAAAAGGCACGAAGCCCACTCCGCCCTGCTCGGGCGGCACGCGCGAGTCCGTGGAATTGTCCCGGTTGTCGCCCATCATGAAGTAATGGCCGGGCGGCACTTCATAGACGCCGGTGTTGTCATAGAAGCCGGTGTCCCCATCGCGCTCGATGATGAGATGGGACACGCCGCCGGGCAGCGTCTCCTTGTAGGTCGCGACCTGCGTCTGGCGGCCATAGGGATCAGTGGTGGTGATCTTGTCGACGGGCTCGCGCTCCACAGTCTGGCCGTTGATGACAAGGCGGCCACGAACCATCTGGATCTTGTCGCCGGGCATGCCGATCACACGCTTGATATAGTCGGTCGAGCCGTCACGGGGCAGCTTGAACACGGCGACGTCGCCGCGCTTGGGCTCGGCAGCCCAGACGCGGCCGGAAAACAGGTCCGGCCCGAAGGGCATCGAGAAGCGGGAATAGCCGTAGGAATATTTCGAGACGAAGAGGTAATCGCCGATCAGCAGCGTCGGGATCAGCGAGCCCGAGGGAATGTTGAAGGGCTGGAACAGGAAGGTGCGAACCACCAGCGCGATCAGCAAAGCCTGAACGACGACCTTCACGGTCTCCCACAGGCCGCCTTCATCCGCTGTCTTCTTGGCTTGCAGCCCTGCCGGTTCGTTCATCAAAAATCCTCAAACTCGCGCGCGTTTCAAGGGCCGATATACAGGCGCCTCACCGCAGGCGCAAACGGCGGCGGCTCAAATGGGCAAGGCCTCGATGATCACATAGGCCATGGCCATTGGATATTCATCCGTGATGCTAAGGTGGATCACAGCCTCGTGGCCGGGCGGCGTGAGCTTGGCCAAACGCTCGGCGGCACCTCCGGTCAGCTTCATCGTGGGCTTGCCGGAGGGCAGGTTCACCACCCCCATGTCGCGCCAGAAGACGCCATGGTTCAGGCCCGTGCCCAGCGCCTTGGAGCAGGCCTCCTTGGCCGCAAAGCGTTTAGCGTAGGAAGCGGCGCGCTGCGCCCTGCCCTCGGATTTGCGTTGCTCCACCGGCGTGAAGCACCGCTGGATGAAACGGTCCCCATAGCGGGCAAGCGTCTCCTCGACGCGGGAAATATTGCAGAGGTCCGAGCCGATCCCGACGATCATCGCGCGAGCCCGCGCCCTTCGTCCATGGCCTGCCGCATGCGGCGGATGGTTTCGGGCAGGCCCACGAAGATCGCCTCGCCAATGAGGAAATGACCGATGTTCAGCTCCACCACCTGCGGCAGGGACGCGATCTTGCGGGCGGTGTCATAGTCGAGCCCATGGCCGGCGTGACACTCGATGCCGAGCTGATGGGCTCTGGCGGCAGCGACGCGAATGCGCCCGAACTCGCGATTGGCCTTGTCAGCCTCGCCATGCGCAATCGCGTCGCACCAGGCACCTGTGTGCAGCTCCACCACCGGCGCGCCGATGGACTTAGCCGCATCCAGAGCGTCGAGCGCAGGCTCGATGAAAAGGGAGACGCGGATGCCTGCCCGGTTCAGCTCGGCTGTGATGATCTTGAGCCGATCATGGCCGCCAAGCACGTCGAGGCCGCCTTCGGTAGTGCGCTCGCTGCGCTTCTCCGGCACGAGGCAGCAGGCATGGGGGCGCGTATGCAGGGCGATGCCCACCATTTCGTCGGTCGCCGCCATTTCGAAATTCAGCGGCTTGCTGATTTCACGGCGCAGCCGCGCCATGTCCTCGTCGCGAATATGGCGACGATCCTCGCGCAGATGAGCGGTGATTCCATCGGCCCCCGCCTCGATGGCGAGCAGCGCCGCGCGCACGGGATCAGGCAAGGTTCCGCCACGGGCGTTCCGAACCGTCGCGACATGGTCGATATTGACGCCAAGCCGCAACCGGGGAGGCGTCAGGGCGCTCACGACGCGAGACCCCGGCTGCCGGGCTTCACCGCCGGCAGGGCGGCGAGTTCAGGCGGAAGGTTATCGGGCGCATAGTCCGGGATCTCCAACGAGGCCAGCGCCACGCGCGGCACGCCGCCAAGGTCCGCCTTGCCGCCGGAGCGGTCGATCAGGCAGGCCGCGCCGACGAGATGGCCGGGATGATCGCGCAGGGCGTCCACGGTCTCGCGCAGCGACAGGCCGGTGGTGATGATGTCCTCGATCACGAGCACCCGATCCTCGGGGCGGATCTCAAAGCCACGACGCAGCGCGAACTTGCCGCCCTCGCGCTCCACGAAAATAGCGCGGGCGCCCAGATGCCGGGCGGTCTCATAGCCGGGCACAATGCCGCCGACGGCAGGCGAAACCACTACGTCGATATGGCCGAAGGCTTCCTTGAGCTTGGCGGCCAGCGCCTTGCAGAGCCGCTCGGTGCGGGCCGGGTCCTGGAAAACGAACATCTTCTGCAGGAAGGTCGAGCTGCGACGCCCCGAGGTCAAAATGAAATGCCCGGTGAGCAAGGCGCCCGCCGCACGGAATTCGTCGAGCACTTCGTCCTGAGTCATGGCCTGATCCTTCAACTGCTGGTCAGCCCCATTTACGGCGGCGCGGGCGGGCGCACAAGGGAATGCTCGCCCTACTGCGCCGCGTCCACAATCTCCCCGGCCCCCAGCTGTACTTCAAGAAGTCGTCGATAGGTCCCATCCGGGCGGGCGAGGAGTTCGGCATGGGTCCCGTCTTCGACGATCCGGCCATGGTCGAAGACGAGGATGCGGTCGAGCTTCTGGATGGTGGAGAGCCGATGGGCGACGACGATGGTGGTCCGCCCCGCCGACAACCGCTCGATGGCCTGCCGGATGAAGCGCTCGGAGATGCTGTCGAGGCTGGAAGTCGCCTCATCGAGCACAAGCACGGGCGTATTGGCGAGAATGGCGCGGGCGATGGCGACCCTCTGGCGCTCGCCGCCCGACAGCTTGATCCCGCGCTCGCCCACCAATGTGTCATAGCCCTTGGGCAGGCCCTCGATGAACTCCGCCGCATGGGCGAGGCGCGCGGCCTCACGGATATCGTCCATCGAAGCGCCGGGGCGGCCATAGGCGATATTCTCCGCCAGCGACCTGTGAAAGAGGATAGGGTCCTGCGGCACGAGGCCCACGGCCCCGCGCAGCGAAGCCTGCGTGACGGCGGAGATGTCCTGCCCGTCAATCCTGATGGCGCCGCCCTCAAGATCATAGAGCCGCTGGATGAGCTTCACGAAAGTTGATTTGCCCGAGCCCGAATGGCCGACGAGGCCGACCCGCTGGCCAGCGGGAATGTGGAGCGAGAAGTTTTCGAACACCGGCCTGCGCGCGCTCTTGTAGCGGAAGGTGACGTCCTCGAAAGCGATGCCGCCGCGATCCACCAAGAGCTGCGAGGCGCCGGGCTTGTCCGCCACGTCGAAATCAGCGTCGCGGAAGTCGAGCACGTCATCCATATCGTTGATGGTGCGCTGGATCTGGCGGACGTTCTGGGCGATGTCGCGAAGGTAGCCCGTGATCAGGAACTGGGTGGCGATGAGGCTGGCGATGTCGCCGGGGCTCGCCCTGCCCTCGCGCCACAGATAAATGCCGGTTGTGAGCATCACCGCCTGAAGCGCGATCAGCATCAGCGCCTGCGCCATCCCGGTCCATGCGCCACGGTCCCAGGCGATGACGGAGGCGCGCGCCCAATTGGCGGCTACCCGTGAAAAGAGATCGTCTTCCCTGCCCTCGGCGGCGAAGCTCTTCACAGTGGGATTGCCGCTGACGGAATCAGCCAGCGTGCCGCTCAGTCGCGAATCCATTTCGCGAGATGCGCGGTTGGCGGGACTGACCCAGAGGATCGATAGCGCGACGCTGGCGCTAATGAACACTACGATGCAGACGCCAACCAAGGCGCCCAGCACAGGCCAGCGCAAGGTGAAGGTGACAGTGACGCCGATGACCACGATCAGCGCAGGCGCGAGGTTGAACGCCAGCGTATCGGTGAAGGTGTCGAACGAGTTCATTCCGCGCGTGATCTTGCGCACGGTGGCGCCGGCGAAACTATTGGCGTGCCAGTCTGACGAGAAGCGCTGCACCTTGGCGAAAGCGTCGCGGCCGATGGCGGTGATGGCGCGCGCGCTCATGCGGTTGAGCAGGAAGGTCACGCATTGCCGCGATATCTGAAAGGTCGCGGCGAGACCGAGCAGCAACGCGAGCGCCCACAGGGCTGGCGCAGGGTCGTCCCGCTGGCCCGAGGCGACCGCATCCACAAGGCGCCCCGAAGCGATGGGCACCGTGACGTCGATGAGCGTCGAGGCGATACGCGCGACCACAAGCGAGGTGAACAAAACCGGCGAAAGCAGCCAGTAATGCGTCACGAACCGGAACACCCGACCGAAGCGGGACTTATCTCTTGCTTTGGAACCTTGATTGGACACGGCGACTCTAGTGGCGACTTGCGCCCGGGGGGACCTCAACGAAGAGCTGCACCCACTGTTCGGGCAATGCGTAATGACCGGCGATCTGCCGAAGGCTCATCCCGTCCCGGTGCATCCGCACCATGGAGCGACGAAGGGCGGGCGGCAAATCATTTATGTTTTCATAGGATGCCGGAGCCGTGGATTTCACACCGGAAATCCGCGCCGCTTCGATCAAGCATTTCATGGAATCGATCATTCTGTTCATGACGCGAACCTAGGCTCGCAGCCTCCGAACGGCTACCGAAAACGGTGCTCCCGGCAGGTCATGCACATATTTCGAAGCACATCTGACGAAGCTTGACAGATCCTGTTGCTTGACATGACAATCAAGAAAAAGGGACGAACGCCATGCCCAAGGCTTATTGGATCAGCTTCTACCATTCCATTTCTGACGAGCAGAAACTCGCGGCATACGCAGCGCTTGGCGGACCAGCGATCATCGCGGGTGGCGGACGCATTCTCGCACGCGGTGTCGCGGCCCTAGCTTACGAACACGGAGTAAAGCAGCGCACCGTCCTGGTCGAATTCGACAGTCTCGAAGCTGCGCAGAAAACCCATGACAGCGAAGCCTATCAAGCCGCCCTCAAGGCTCTTGGCGACGGCGCGGTGCGCGATCTGCGGATCGTTGAAGGCGTCGCATGACGGTTTTCCTTTAGTATTAGAATTTTCTTGTTTTAGTCTTAAGTCGATTGAAAGTGACACTCATGTGCCGATGGGTCGCATATTCCGGGCCACAGGTCCTTCTTGAAGATATCATTTTCAACCCCGGACATTCGCTGGTTCATCAGAGTTTATCCGCCCGCGAATCCATCATCACCACCAATGCGGATGGATTTGGCGTCGCATGGTATGGCGCGCGCCCGCAGCCCGGCCTCTTCAAGGACATACTGCCTGCATGGCATGATGAAAATCTGCGCTCGCTATCCAGACAGATTGAGTCATCGCTGTTCCTCGCCCACGTACGCTCCTCTACCGGCACAGGAGTCACGCGCGCCAATTGTCATCCATTCACCTTCGAGAACTGGAGCTTCATGCATAATGGAAAGCTCGGGGGCTGGGATGATCATCGCCGCGAATATGAAGGCCTGATCGACCGCGATTATTACAAGGCGCGGCTGGGCACGACCGATAGCGAAGCGCTTTTCCTCATCGCGCTATCACATGGCCTTCGCGAAGATCCGATTGGGGGACTGACGAAAGCGCTATCAAAGATCCTGCGCATTCAGGCGCATGCGAATGTCAGCGAGCCCACACGCATCTCAGCGGCTGTGAGCGATGGCGAGAATATCTGGGCGCTGCGCTATTCAAGCGACGCCCGATCGCCCACGATGTATATGGGCGCTCCATTTTCTGGCGGAGAGCAGATCACCACGATCGCATCTGAGCCCTTTGATACGCGCTCAGACCATTGGCTCGCGGTCGAAGAAGGAACCGCCTTGCACATCGCCAATGGCGCCAGCACGCAGACCAAAATCTATCTGTAAGTCCGCGCCACTACGGCGGCTCATAATCCAGCACCAGCGGCAATGGCTTGCCATGTGGCGTCGGCGGATAGGGCGCGGCCTGACGGATGGCGTAGAGCACTGCTATATCAAGCGCAGGCACGCCACTTGATCTCACAACGGCAGCGCCGGCCAGACGCCCCCTCGCATCAACGACAAACTCAATCTGCAGGGGCCTGCGCCTTGAGGCGGGCGGAAGCCCCGGAGGGATGCGCACCAGCGGCACGATCATGCCATAGAGCCGCGTCGTATAGGTGTCGGTGGCGTTACCAGACGCCGATTGAGACTGCTTTGGACCGCTTTCAAACTCCATTTTGGGGACCGGCGCGAAAAAAGCGAAGCGCTTGGGATCGGGCGGCTCGGGTTTGTCGGCGTCGGTCTTATCCGTTTCTGGCTTTTCGACCGGCGTGGGTTGAGCAAACGCGGGAAGTCCATCGGGATCCGGAGGCAAGGGTTCGTCGGGCGGCGCATCTTGCGGCGCGGGCTGCGCTTCGGACTTTAGCGTCTCCTGCGGCGGCTCGGGCTCCGGCGCAGGCGGCTGAGGTTCTAACGCAGAGGCAGCCATATCGCCCGCCGCCTTGTCGCCGATCGTCAATTCCTGCTCATTGCTGGCGGCCTTCGGCGCATCGTAAGCGGGCTCAAGATCAAGCGGAACCGCAGGCGGCAGCTCAACCTTTTCTTCGGGCGGCGGCGGCTCCTGCGCAGCCTGCTGCTCTGGCTGAGGTGGCGGCTCGGGTTTGTCTTCCTGAGCTTGTTCTTGCGGCTGTTCAGGCGGCGCAGGCTCCTCGACCAGCTCCACCGCAATGGGGTCAGGTTGGGGTTCAGGCGGCTTTGGCCGAAGCCATTCCCAAATCAAGCCTCCGCCAAGCAACAGGGAATGCAAGAGAACGGCGACGACGAGCCCGGTGGAGAACCGCGCGGAACGATTGTCCGGCCCGGGTCGCCAAGCCTGCCGCATCAGCAAATCTCAGGCGTGAGAGGTGAAGCTTGGCGCCTATCCATTCACGCGCTCGACCTTGGAGACCACGCTCTTGGCCTTGAGATGGCCGATGATCGCGTTCAGATGCTTCAGGTCGCGCACTTGCAGATCAAGAACGATGTCGCGGAAATCGGAAGAGCGGTCGACGAATTCGATGTGGTCGATATTCGCCCCTTCCTCGCCGATCACCGTGGCGATCAACCCGAGCGTGCCCGGCTCATTCATGGCGTTGACCATGATCTGTGCGGGGAAGAGCTCATCCATCTGGTCGAGATCCCAACGAACGTCGAGCCAACGTTCGGGCTGATCGTCAAAGGCGGTCAGCGCGGGGGACTGGATGGGATAGATCGTGATCCCCTCCCCCGGCGTGAGAATGCCCACGATCCGATCGCCGGGCACGGCGCCGCCGTTGGGGGCGAAACGCACGGGGAGATCGCCATTGAGACCGCGAATGGGAATGGCGTTTGAAGACACCTCATCGGCGCCCGGCACCTTGAACACAAGGCTCGCCGCCTTGCGCAGACCGAACCAGCCACGCTCGCCCTTTGGTGACGCCGTCTTTGGACGGCGCTCTTCGTTGAAATCGGGATGGACGGCGCGCACCACATCGCCGGAGAACATTTCCCCACGACCCACCGCCGCCATCACATCCTCGACATTCTGACGAGCGAGCCGCGACAGCGCGGCCTTGAGCCGATCCTCGCTGAAAGACTTGCCCGCCCGTTCGAAGGCGCGCAGCACGATCTGCCGGCCGAGCCCCGCATATTGCTTGCGAACCGCATCGCGCGTGGCGCGGCGAATGGCGGCTCGCGCCTTGCCGGTGACGACCAGAGATTCCCAAGCGGCGGGAGGAGCCTGCCCATCAGCCCGCGTGACCTCCACCTCATCGCCATTACGCAACTCTGAAAGCAGCGGCGCGATGCGGCCATTGATCTTGCAGCCAATGGCGCCATTGCCGAGTTCGGTATGGACGGCATAGGCGAAGTCGATGGGCGTCGCTCCGCGCGGCAAAGCGATGAGCCGCCCCTTGGGCGTAAAGCAGAAGACCTGATCGTAGAAAAGCTCGAGCTTGGTATGCTCCAGGAATTCTTCAGGGCTATCCCCTTCGGCCAGAAGCTCGATGGTGCGGCGCAGCCAGCGATAGGCGCGGCTCTCCTGCGTCAGCGCGTCGGGATCGCCTGCGCGACCATCCTTGTAGAGCGAATGAGCCGCGATGCCGTATTCGGCGATGTCATGCATCTGCCGGGTGCGCACCTGCAGTTCGACGCGCTGCCGCCCCGGGCCCACCACAGTCGTGTGGATGGAACGGTAATCGTTCTGCTTGGGGGTCGAGATATAGTCCTTGAATCGACCCGGCACGCTCGGCCATTTCGTATGGACGACGCCAAGCGCCCGGTAGCAATCCTCTATGTCGTCGACGACGATGCGGAATCCGAAGATGTCAGAGAGTTGTTCGAAGGCGAGCGACTTGTGCTCCATCTTGCGGAACACCGAATAAGGAGCCTTCTGACGCCCCTTCACCTCCGCGACGATGCCGCGCTTTGCGAGTTCCTCTGTCAGCTCCCGCTCAATGTCGCTGATGAGCTTGCCGTTGTTGGCCTTGAGGTCGGCGAGCCGAGCCTCGATCATGGCGTCGGCTTCCGGCATCAGGGTCTTGAAGGCGAGATCCTCAAGTTCGTCGCGCATGGCCTGCATGCCCATGCGGCCCGCGAGCGGGGCGTAGATGTCGAGCGTCTCCTGCGCCACCCGCGCCCGTTTTTCGGGCGGCACGAAATGCAGGGTGCGCATGTTGTGGAGCCGGTCCGCCAGCTTGACCAGAAGAACTCGAACGTCATCCGCAATGGCGAGCAGAAGCTTACGAAAATTCTCGGCCTGCTCGGCGCGCTTGGAGACAAGATCAAGCTTCTTGAGCTTGGTGAGTCCATCAACGAGGCCCGCGATCTCAGGGCCGAAGAGATGCTCGATCTCCTCCTTGGTGGAGGCCGTATCCTCGATCGTGTCATGCAGCACAGCCGCCACGATCGTGGCGTCATCGAGCTTCAGATCGGTGAGAATGGCCGCGACTTCAAGCGGATGGGAGAAGTAGGGATCGCCGGAGGCGCGTTTCTGGGCGCCATGGGCCTTCATCGCATAGACGTAGGCGCGGTTCAGCAGATCCTCGTCGGCGTTCGGATTGTACTTCCTTACGCGGTCAACGAGATCGTACTGGCGCATCATCTGCGAAAAAGTCTCCGTGCGTTAGCCGAAAGGGATCGACGCAAGCGCCGATCCGTCGACTATCTATGGAGAGCGAGCTTGAAACAAGCACAAAGCTCAAACTGTCATGAAAGAGGCGATTATTCGCCCTCGTCGTCCGTCTCGGCGGGCGGCACGAGACCCTCAAGGCCACGCAGCAGGTCCTCTTCCGTCATGCGGTCGAACTGCACGTCGGAGTGGGGCTGGGCGAGCGCCTCGTTGACCGAAGACAGCGCGGGAACGGCTTCAGCCTCGGGCTCGTCGACCTCGACATTCTTCTGCAGCGAATGGATGAGGTCTTCCATCAGGTCGCCGGGCTGCAGGGTGGTCTCGGCGATTTCGCGCAGGGCGACGACAGGGTTCTTGTCATTGTCGCGATCAATGGTGATCTGAGAGCCAGACGAGAGCAGCCGCGCGCGGTGAGCTGCGACCAGTACGAGTTCGAAACGATTCTCGACCTTGTCGATGCAATCTTCGACGGTGACGCGGGCCATGGGCGGCGATCCTGTTCAGCGGGCTTTCCGGGAAAGGTGGCCGATACACCCACCCGCGCCTGAAAGCAACCCCTGTTGCGACGGACATATGCTCAAGCACCAGCAAAATCAGCTTGATCTTTGCAACCAACTAATCTTACAATGTCCCGTATTTCCATGATTAGCCTTGACTTCCCTTCTTTAAATCGCTGAATGTGAGGCCAGTTTACGGGCTGACGCATTTATCGGATTCGGTGACGAGACGGACGGCTCAGCAGGGCTCGTGAATTCCATTTCAAGGTTGCGCCGACAGAGCGGGTCGCGGCGCAAGCGTAAGCTTAATCCTAGGAATTCATGTATTTTTACCGACCCGCATAGAGATCAGGATTATGGCGGATCAAGAACGCATCGCTTTGTTCATTGACGGCGCGAACCTTTACGCGACGGCGAAGTCGTTGGGCTTCGACATCGATTACAAGCGCCTCCTCAAAGAATTCCAGTCACGCGGCCGCCTCATCCGCGCTTTCTATTACACCGCTCTGGTTGAGGATCAGGAATATTCCTCGATCCGCCCCCTCATCGACTGGCTCGACTACAATGGCTACGCCGTCGTCACCAAGCCGACGAAGGAGTTCGTGGACTCCCTCGGCCGCCGCAAGGTGAAGGGCAACATGGACATCGAACTGGCCGTCGACGCCATGGAAATGGCCGAACATATCGACCAGATCGTGCTCTTCTCCGGCGATGGCGACTTCCGCTCGCTCGTCGAGGCCGTGCAGCGCAAGGGCGTGCGCGTGTCGGTCGTTTCGACCATCACCACCCAACCCCCGATGGTGGCCGATGAACTGCGCCGCCAGGCCGACGAGTTCATCGACCTCGTCCAGCTCGCGAACAAGATCGGTCGCGACCCGGTTGAGCGCGGCCCTGAGCGCCCCCGTTTCGTGGAGCGTCGCCCGACCGCTGGCGCGCCTGCGGCCGGAGCGCCCCAGACGGCCAGCGCGGGCGACGACGGGGATCACTGATCTCCCGCGCTTCCAACAACGCATCACCCATCGCGTCCGCGACCTCTGGTCCCGGGCGCGATTGTCCTTTGTGCCCCCGGCTCGTCGAGTTTCGCCTCGAAGCGCGCCTCAAGGAGCCCGGCTGGCACAATGCGCCAGTCCCAACCCTCGGCCCCAATTCGGCGCGCCTGCTGATCGTAGGACTTGCGCCCGGCTTGCGCGGAGCGAACCGCACCGGCCGGCCATTCACGGGCGATTGGGCCGGCGACCTGCTCTATGAGACGCTGGCGGACTTCCGCTTCACCACCGGCGCTTATGACGAAAACGGCGACGACGACCTTGAACTCATAGACACCTGCATCACCAATGCGGTGCGTTGCGTCCCCCCGCAAAACAAACCGACGCCCGCCGAGATCAAGACCTGCCGCACCTTTCTCGATGCGACCATCGCATCCATGCCCCGGCTAAAAGCCATCGTTGCGCTGGGGCGCATATCCCATGACAGCGTGAGCCGTGCGCTCGGCGAAAGCCCTGCACGCCTGCCCTTCGCCCATGGCCGCGAATTCGCCTTGCCCCAGATTGGCGGCGGCGTGACGCTTTTCGATAGCTATCATTGCTCACGCTACAACACGAACACCGGTGTGCTGACCCCGCAGATGTTCCGCGCGGTCTTCAGCAGGGTGCGCGATTTATTGGATGAGGGCGGCGCGAACCGATAAGGTTTAAACCTAGAAAGCGCCTCAATAAAACCTCTCAAGCCACGAATTTAATTATCTATTCTCTTTCATTAACCGACTCTTCTCGCGGTTCCAGTCGCGCTGCTTCTCGGTCTCGCGCTTGTCATGCAGCTTCTTGCCGCGCGCGATGGCGATCTCGATCTTGGCCCGGCCCTTTTCGTTGAAATAGACCTTGAGGGGCACAATGGTCATGCCCTCGCGCTCGATGGCCTGGGAGAGCTTCACGATCTCGCGCTCCCGCAGCAACAGCTTACGCGGCCGCTTGGGTTCATGATTGAAGCGATTGCCCTGAAGGTATTCGGGGATCGTCGCGTTGATCAGCCAGACCTCGCCCTTGCGGTCGACGCTCACATAGCTTTCGCCGATGGTCGCCTTGCCCGTGCGCAGGGATTTGACCTCGGTTCCGGTCAACATGATCCCCGCCTCGAAGACCTCGCCGATCTCGTAATCGAAGCGTGCGCGGCGGTTATCCGACGCGACTTTGAAGTTGCTCGTGTCCTTTGCCAATCAACGCACTCCGGCGCGCGGCGCCTCTCAGGCCTTCAACAGGCCCGCATGGGCCATGGCGGCGCGAATGATCTGCTTGGTGGGCTCGGTCGAGGGAACCAGCGGCAGGCGCACCTCCTCCGTCAGCTTGCCAAGTTGAGACAGGGCATATTTCGCGCCCGTGACGCCAGCCTCGGTGAAGACGCCCGCGTGAAGCGGCACGAGCTTGTCCTGAATGGCGAGAGCGCCCGCCGCATCCCCAGCGAACCAGGCCTTCATCAGGTCAGCGCAAAGGCGCGGGGCGACATTGGAGACGACCGAAATGCAGCCATGGGCGCCCGCCGCAAGGCAGGACAGCGCGGTGATGTCATCGCCCGAGAGCTGGATGAAGTCCGGGCCCATCGCATGGCGCTGCAGGGAGATGCGCGCCACATTGCCGGTGGCGTCCTTCACGCCGGCGATGTTCTTAAGCTCAAACAGGCGCTTCATCGTGTCGACGGACATGTCGACCACCGAGCGCGGGGGGATGTTGTAGATGATGATCGGGATGTCGATGGCGTCATTCACCGCCTTGAAGTGGCGGTACATGCCTTCCTGATTCGGCTTGTTGTAATAGGGCGTGACCACCAGCACCGCATCGGCGCCCGCCTTCTGGGCGTGAATGGCGAGGTCGACCGCCTCATGGGTGTTGTTGGAGCCTGCGCCGGCGATGACGGGAACCCGGCCCTTGGCCTCAGAGATGCAGATTTCGACAACCCGCCGGTGCTCTTCATGGGACAAAGTGGGGCTTTCGCCAGTGGTGCCGACCGGCACGAGGCCCGCAGTGCCTTCATTGATCTGCCAGTCGATCAGGGCGCGGAAGGCCTGCTCATCGAGCTGGCCGCCCTTGAAGGGCGTGACAAGGGCCGTAATCGAACCCTGAATGTTGGCCTTCTTCGCCATGTGAATTCTCCAGACTGGCAGATGCGCAACACAGATAGCCGCTGCGCCGCTAGGAGGAAAGAGCAGAAGTCGCGGCTTAGGCTTTTGGCGGATAAGCCTGCGCCCTTCCACCGTTCCCTCCTCACACCAATAGCCCGCACGCAGATCCGCGCCGGGTTGATGGTGATGAATGGCCCTTGAGGGGCCGGGGGCGCCGGTTGGCGCTGATGGTTTGGGTGTGATCGCCTCGCGGCGCCCCAGGCGCGGATTTGTCGATCATCGCTCCCGCTCTTGGCCCGGGCCTCGTGTCTCTCCGCCTCTGGCTGAGGGGAAAGTGAGGCCCTGATGTTTCGAAGGGGGCTTTCGGCCCAACAGCTTCTTCGCATCTCAGGTTTGTGAGCCTCATCGGCTCAGACCGGTCTTAGTGCCGGACGGACGGGTGACTGGGCATGCGCCAAGGGAGGAACCCCATCGGCTGTCCATGAGCAGCCAGCCCATGGACCATGCCTTTTGCGTTTGATCGCCCGAGAGAAAGGCTCCGGTAGCCCACCCGCAGGAACCGCTCCCCGCCCACCCGAAAACAACCGCTCGCGTCCGATCCCTCATGGGGCGGGGATGGGGGTTATGTGGGGGAGAATAGGAAAAAAGTCAAGGAATTTTTTCTTTATAAGGACACGCCGGCTCCTATCCCCTCCCCCTTGTGGGGAGGGGCCGGGGGTGGGGGTCGTGAGGCCTATGCAGGTGAGCGCCTTTGCAAACTCTTAAAAGATCAGCGCCTTACGATCCCCACACCGTCACGCTTTGCGTGCAGACACTCCCCTCAAGGGGGAGGTTAGAGACACCCCGCCACCATTCGACCACATAGGCATTGGCATAACATTCGCTAGCCACCGATATACATATATGTTGGCTTGGCCTGCGGGCGGGCGATGGGTCGCCGACCGTGGCGCGAAGGAGCGGATGAGCAAGCTGCGCGAGTCATTCCATGCCGTTCTGTCCCTCGGCTGTCTGGGGGCGGGGCTGCTTGCGTCTTTTCCGCTTGGCCCTTTCGACCCGCCGACGCCCCTCGACCCCACCGCAACGGCAAGTCTTGGCCCGTCCCAGCCACTTCCCGAAAGCGGCCCAGTCCTCGCGTACGCCAGAGAGGCGGCGCCAGTCGCCAATGACGGCGACTCCGTCCTCATCGAGCCGCCGCCGATCCTCGTCGACATCACCGGCCTGAGGGAAGCCATCGCCGCCTATCGCGCCGGCGATCTTCGGGCTGGCGACGCCGCCGCCCGCAACACGACCAATCCTCTCGCCCGCGTCGCGGCGGAATGGGCCGCCCTGCGCCTGATGCCTCGCGAAACGGGCCTGGAGCGGATCAAGTCCTTCCTTGCCGACCAACCAGACTGGCCGACCGCCAACCAACTGCGCCGGCGCGCCGAAGAAGCGATCTTCTCCGACAAACGCCCCGCGACCGAAGTCCTCGCCTGGTTCGGCAATCGCAGCCCCCAGACGCCCCTTGGCAAATGGGCGCTGGCGCGGGCGCTGCAATCGAAGGGCGATGCTGCGCGCGCCAACGCCATTGCGCGCGAAATCTGGCGCGAGGCGGAGCTATCGTCCGCCCTCGAGAACGCCTTGCGCAAGGACTTCCCCGACGCACTGAACCGCGCCGACCACAAGGCCCGCTCTGATCGCTTCTTCTACAAGGACAACAGCGCGACCGCCTTGAGGGCTGCGACCCTAGCTGGCCCCGATGTTCTGGCGCTGGCGCAAGCCCGCGAGGATATGACGGAAAAGAAGCTCGCGACCGTCACGCCCGAATTGCGCAAGGACCCGACCTTGCAATTTGCGCAAATTCAAAAATTACGTCGCGACAATAAGATATCCGAGGCAGCTAAAGCGATGCTCGAAGCGCCGCGCGACCCAGCGGCGCTCGTTAGCCCCGATGATTGGTGGACAGAGCGGCGCGCCCTGTTGCGCAAGTTGCTCGACGCAGGCGACGCCAAAACCGCACATCGCATCGCAGCCGAGCATAGCGCGCAATCGAAGGAGCAGCGCATCGACGCCGAGTTCCATACGGGCTGGATCGCGCTTCGCTTTCTATCTGACGCAGCGAGCGCAGCCACCGCTTTCGAGAAAGCCGCAGGCCTCGCCGAGTCCCCCATGTCCATCGCCCGCGCCGCCTATTGGCAGGGCCGCGCGGCCGAGGCTCAGGGCAAGCAGGCGGAGGCCCGGCGCTTCTTTGAGAAAGCCGCAGGCCAGCCCATCGCCTACTATGGCCAGCTCGCGTCGGCGCGCCTTGGCCGGGGCAAGTTGGCGATGCGTCAGCCTGCGAAGATCGCCAGAGGCGACGACCGCGCCATGGCGGTGCGCGTGGTGGAACTGCTCGGCGCCCTCGAACAGAAAGACCTCGCCACCCCTCTGGCGCTGGAAAGCGCGCGCACGCTCGATGACGAAGGCCAACTCGCGGCGCTAGGCGCCGTCGCGGCTCGCTCACGCGACGCCCGCATGACCCTGATGGTCGGTAAGTTCGGCGGTCAGCGAGGCTTCCTGCTGGACGAGGCGGCCTTCCCGACCTTCGGCGTGCCGGCCTATGAGCCCCTGCCCCGCTCCGCCAGCCCCGCCATCGTCTACGCCATCGCCCGACAGGAAAGCTCGTTCGACCCCAAGGCCCAATCGAGCGCAGGCGCAAAGGGCCTGATGCAAATGCTGCCCTCGACGGCCCGACGCACCGCGCAACGAGCCGGGGCGACGTTCGATGAGCGCAGGCTCCTGACCGAACCCAGCTTCAACGCGCAGCTCGGCGCTGCGCATCTTGGCGAATTGATGGAGGAGCAGGCTGGCTCGCTCATCCTGACCTTCGCCGCCTATAACGCAGGCGGAAGGCGCGTGAAGGAATGGATCGCCGCCTTTGGCGACCCGCGCGATCCCAAGGTTGACCCCGTCGATTGGGTCGAGCGCATCCCCTTCACCGAAACCCGCAACTACGTTCAGCGCGTGGCGGAGAATCTCGAAATCTACCGTCTGCGCCTCGGCGAAAGCGCCACCCTCGATATTGAAAGCACCCTGCGCAGCGCATCGCGCTGAGACTTTGTCTAGCGCGCTGGCTCGTCTAGACTCGCCGGGGAATTGAGGGATGCGCCATGACAACGCCGACGCCGATCAGCCGCTTCTTCACCGCCAAGGATGGCCTGCGGCTGCATATGCGCGAATGGGGGGGCCCGAACGCCGCGCTGCCGGTGGTCTGCCTGCCAGGCCTTGCTCGCACCGCCGCTGATTTCGATGTGCTGGCCGCACGGCTTTCGGCTTCCCGCCGCGTGGTCGCGCTAGACTATCGCGGGCGCGGCCTTTCGGATCGCGACCCCGACTGGAAGCACTATGATCTCCTCCTCGAGAATATAGACATCCTGACCGTGCTCGAGGCCTCGGGCAT
>CANGOK010000013.1 GCA_947455285.1 Beijerinckiaceae bacterium
GGCTTCGCCGAGCGCGAGAGCGCCGAATTCGGCCGCCTCGCGGGCCGCATTTCATCTATGCTGTTCGACGACCACGAAGTTGCGCATTGAGGACCGGACGATGAACGCCATGACGCGCAGCGCGCCCCCCGCCCGCCCAGAAACCGAATTCACCGTGACCGCGCCCGTGGGCCTCGGCGATGTCGCCAAGCCCCTTCCCTTCATCGAGAAGATCTTCGAAATCACCGCAGTGCGGCGCGGCCTGATCCTCGTCGGCCTCGCCTTCGTCTGGGAGGTCTATGGCCGCTGGCTCGACAGTCCGCTCACCTTCCCGACTTTTCTCGACACGATGACCGCGCTGAAGGACGGGATCGCCTCCGGCGTCATCCCCCAGCGCATGTCCGTGACCCTGCAGACGCTCGTCATGGGCTACGCCATCGGTCTCGTCATCGCAGCCCTGCTGACGACGGTGGCCGTGACAAGCCGCGTCGGCACCGATCTGCTCTCCACCTTCACGGCCATGTTCAATCCCCTGCCCGCCATCGCCCTGCTGCCGCTGGCGCTGCTGTGGTTCGGACTGGGGCGACCTTCACTTGTCTTCGTCATCGTGCATTCGGTGCTCTGGGCGGTGGCGCTCAACATGCACTCGGGATTTCTCTCGGTGTCGGAGACGCAGCGCATGGCGGGACGAACCTTCGGCCTCAAGGGCCTGCGCTTCGTGCTGGGCATCCTCATCCCCGCCGCCTTTCCCGCCATTCTCGCAGGCCTCAAGATCGGCTGGGCCTTCGCCTGGCGCACCCTGATCGCCGCCGAACTCGTCTTCGGCGTGTCGTCGGGCCAAGGCGGGCTTGGCTGGTACATATTCGAGAACCGCAACACGCTCGACACCGCCGCCGTCTTCGCCGGACTTCTTTCAGTGATGGCGGTCGGCCTGCTCGTCGAAGCCGTCATCTTCCGCATCATCGAGGCCCGCACCGTGCGCCGCTGGGGCATGCAGCGGGGTTGAAATCAACAGAGCCCAAAGGGCCTATCTGGAGGACAGCATGATCAAGTCGACCATTCTGCAAGCAGCCCTCGCGGCGGGCATCGCCCTAGCGGCGCCCATGGCCAGCGCCAAGGCCGATCCGCTCAAGGTCGTGGCCTTCGCCGGCTCCTCCAACTGGGCCTTCTGGGTGGCGCAGGAGAAGGGCTATTTCGCCAAGCACGGCGTCGAGCCGACGCTGACAATCACGCCCGGCTCCATCGCCATGGCGAAGGATCTCTACGCCGGCAATTTCGACCTCGCCCTGACGGCGGCCGACAATATGGTCGCCTATAATGAGGGGCAGGGCGAAACCGACCTCGGCGGCAAGCCTGATTTCGTCATTCTCTTCGGCGTCGACCCCGGCATGCTCCAGATCATGGCCGCGCCCGGGATCAAGAGCCTCAGCGAACTCAAGGGCAAGACCATCTCAGTCGACGCCATGACTTCGGGCTTCGCCTTCGTGCTGAACGATGCGCTGGCGAAGCAGGGCATCGGCGTCGCGGATGTGAAATGGGACAAGGTGGGCGGCGGCGCGCAACGCTTGCAGGCCCTGCTCGAGGGCAAGCAGGACGCGACACTGCTCAATTCACCGCTTGATCTCGCCGCTGAAGCGAAGGGCTTCGTAAATCTGCAGGACGCTTCGCAGGCTCTCGGCGCCTATCAGGGCATTTCCGGCTCAACGCGGCGCGCAACGGCGGCCGCCAAGCGTAAGGAGATCGTCGCCTTCATCCGCGCCTTCAAGGAGTCGATGGATTGGCTGACGGCGCCGGCCAACCGCGAAGAAGCCATCGGTCTGCTGACAAAGAACATGCGCGGCATGGATCGCCCGCAGGCGGAGCTCGCCTATGCGAAATTGCTTGATCCCAAGCTCGGCATGTTCAGGGATCTGCGCATTGATCCCGAGGGAATGAAGACGGTGCTTCGCCTGCGCGGGACATGGGGCCAGCCGCGCAAGGATCTCACTGACGCTTCGCCCTATATCGACGAGAGCTTCCTCAAGGAAGCTTTGAAATAAGTCGTCACAACAAGACGCCCCGGAGCCAGACGGCGCCGGGGCGTTTTTGATTCAGATGCCCTTATTGGGATCGTGGTAGAGTTCGCCCACGATGGCGGTTTCGCCGGGCGTGCCTTCCGTCAGATGGTAGCGACCATCCCTGTCGCGACCCAGACGCCCCTTTGCGCGAAGCTCATCTAGCGCCACCGCTACCTCGCGGCCATCGGAACTGCCGACAGCCTCGACGAGATGGCTGTAGAAGCGCGGCCCGGCCTCAAGCGCCTGCTCCACAGTCTGAAAGCGCGCGACGCCGTTGAATTCCTTGGCGGCGCAACGCGTCTGAACGATAGACTGCGCGCGACCGAAGGGCATGGTGCAATCAAAGCCCGCCTTGGCGCCGGTGCGCTTGCCATTGAGCGAGGGATCCATCGGCCGGCCCATCATGCCGGTCACCATGACAATGTCCTGATCAGCCTGAAAACGCGTGCCAAAGGCCCAATCGCACTGCCCATCGTCGGCAGGATCAATATCCTCATCGAAGACATAGACATGCTTGATCTGCGGCATGGCGGCGAAGATGCCTAGAATGGCGTTGCGCGCTTCACCATGGCGATGCTGCTTGAGAGAAATTCGCAGGTGCCCTGAACCACCCGATAGCGAACGGGAGCTGACGGCGATGGGCTCCTGCACAATGGTCTTGAGAATGCGCATGGCGTTGGCCTCGATGCGCAACTGCGTCATGCAAGCGGCGTCCGTCTGGTCGAGCACAAAGGCTGAGCCATGCTGCAAGGTCTGGTGCATGACATCTCTACGCATGGTGATCGCGGTGCAGGTGAAGACCGGATCCATATGAATGGCGCCGTAATAGCCCATATATTCGCCATAGGGACCTTCGGGCTCGCAGTAACCGCGCTCGTCGAGATAGCCCTCGATGACGATTTCCGCATCCGCGGGCACCAGAATGTCGTTGGTGAGACTTTTGACGAAGGGCGCGGATTCGCCACGCAGCCGCGAGATCATATGATGCTCATCGCCCTGCAAACGCGTCGTCGCGGCGAGGAAATCCAGCGGATGGGTGCCGATGGTGAAGCTGATCGGCAGGCGTTCACGACGCTGGGCGCAGCCTTCGTAAATACGCTTGAGATCGGAGGGCGAGGTGACATTCGTGCCGGCCTGATAACGATTGCGCAGTGCGAGACGACGGCTGCCGACATTGGTGCGGCCTGATACGGGATCGATGACGTAATCGATGCCTGAGCTGATGTAACAGCTGCCATCGAATTCATGCTGCGGAAAGAAGGGCAGTTTCGTCAGATCGACATCCTTGCCGGTGATCTGAACGGCGTGGACAGGCGCTTCATTCGAGGGAATTTCGACCGAGACCTTGGGCGTGGCGATGCGGGTCAGAAGCTTTTCGTGCACATCCCTAGGCGTGGCGTCGAGGGCGAGCATCAGCCGACCACGACTGGCGGCGACCTTGGCGGCGAGTTCGATCCGCTCGGGACCCGCCTGTTTGAACAGAACCGCCTTGGGGGTTTTCTCGATGATGGAGCCAAGCGCGGTCAGGGGGACGGGTTCTTGGTGGATGACGACATCATCGCGCTCGATCAACTGATCGACGAAGCGCCGTAGGCGGTATTTTTCAAAATCAAACTCATGGCCCTGCATGCCCGTACCGCTCATATGGCTCGTCTCCACCCGTTCAATTCAAACTTTACTGCGCCAGCGCTGCGCGCACCTTTTCCACGAGTTCGGGAGGCGTCGCAAGGCTCTCCTCGACGATCTCGGCCACCCGCGCGCCGGTCAGCGGATTTAGGTCGAGCTGCATCTTTTCGGCCTCATCCAGAAACTCTGGATCGTTCATGGAGGCGGCGAAAGCCTTGCGCAGCATGTCGACGCGCTCAGGAGGCGCGCCGGGCGGAGCCATGAAGGGACGACCAAGCGCGACTGGCGAAGAGACGAGCTTGAGCAGCATGCGCTGCTCATCCGTGCGCGCGAGCTCGGCCATGAGCGGCACATCGGGCAATGACTTCTCGCGACGATCGCCAACCTGCGCGAGCACGGCCACCTTCTTCGATGCGAACCAGTCCGGATGCTCCTGCATCATGCCGACGACGCTGCCGCCACTGCGCGCGTTGACCTCACCACGCTCCATGGCGATGTCGAGCTCCGCAGTGCTTTTATAGCCCATGACCAGTTTGAATTTCGTGCCCAGCACCATGTTCATGACGGTTGGATAAAGATAGGTGCCCGAGCCCGTTCCGGTGGCGCCCGTGACAAGTTCGTTGCGCATGACGTCATCGATGCTTTTCACGCCTGAAGCATGCCAGGCGACGGTGACGAGATTGGCGATGCCGGTCGAGCCGATCCAGTTGAACTTGCGCGCGTCATAACGTACGCCCTTGCCGTCAATCAGCTGATGCAGCGGAATGGAATTGGCTACGACGGCGATGACCGCACCATCCTTGGCGGCTTGATTGAACATATAGTTTGTGGCCAACACATGCCCTGCGCCCGGCATGTTCTGCACGACGATGGAAGGCTGGCCTGGCAGATGCTTCGTCATATATTTTCCGACGAGACGGGCCACCATGTCATAGGGACCTCCAGCGCCGGTGCTGGTGATGATCGTCAGCGACTTGCCCTTATAGAAATCAGGGCTGCTCTGCGCCATGGCCGCATTTGCGCTGCAAACAACCACCACGGCTGCAGCCATCCGCCAGCTGGCCTTGACGATCTCCATAAACGTCTCCCCTCAGGTCCGCTTCATTTCTGATGATGAATTGATGGTCGCGTGCAGATTGCGCGCGAAGTCGACCGCGCCCTGCACGTCCATCTGCATCGCGGTCTTCAGATATTCCTTCACGCCCTCGGTCGCGGGCGCGGGCGCGTCGAGAATGGCCTGACAGACGCGGTCAAGCGCGGCCTCGGCGTCATCACGCGCGACGATATCGCCGATGATGCCGAAGGCCAGCGCGCGTTCGGGACCGATGATCTGCGACGTATAGACCATGTGCGAAATGGCTTTGCGCGGCAGCCGGTCGATGAGCGACGACATGACCATGGTCGGCATGATGCGATGGGCCATTTCGGGGATTTGAAAAAGCGAATCCTCGGTGGCGATGGTGATATCTGCCAGCGCCGCCAGCGCGCAGCCAAAGCCCAAGGCTCGGCCTTGCACGAAGCAAACAATCGGAATGGTCGTTTTGCGAAAGGCGCCGTAGCAATCGAAAATAACCTCGGTCGAACGACGACGCTGCAAGGCTTCGGGCGCTACGACACGCGCACGTCCCGCAGCGCGGCCAGTGCAGAAATCAGCGCCCGCGCCGCGCAGCACGATAAGCCTATGGCTTTCGCCAGCATCGAGCAGAATGCGCGTGAGTTCCGCCGCCATTTCATCGGTCGCGCCATTCCCGGCATCGGGACGATTCAATGTTATGCGCAGGATCGGGCCATCAGCCACGGTCAGGATGGCGTCGCTCACATCTCACTCCCCTGGATCGCCTGCACGGCGTTGACGCATCAGCAGGGGCGCGCCCATGCAGTGTTCAAATACTCGCGTCATTGCCTCTCATGCTATAGATGGCGCCACCGTCTTGCAACCCGCGCTCGCTTGACCCTCCTGTCACGCGGCACTAAAAATCAGCTTGAAATAAACCAAAACGAACGCGGGACCGCGCAAGGGAAGAATAAGAGATGACGCCTTTGTGGACGGACAAGGAACCCGTAAAAATCGGCGACGCCGTAACGCGCAAGGAGGATCTCCGCCTTGTCACGGGGCGAGGTCAGTTCAGCGATGATGTGAATGCGCCGGGACAATTGCACGCGGCGATTGTGCGCTCGCCTCACCCACATGCGATCATTAAATGCGTCGAAAGCGCGGCAGCTCGCGCCATGCCTGGCGTCATTAGCGTGTTGACCGGCGCAGATGCGTTGGCAGATGGGCTCAAGCCCATTCCACATGGCCCCATGCCTAGCGGTCCGCTTGATGTGCATTTGGCGCCGAAGAGCGGAACGATCTTCACCTCCGCCCATCACATTCTGCCCACAGATCGCGTGCGCTATGTCGGCGACCCCGTCGCCATTGTGATCGCCCAGACGCTCGCGCAGGCCAAGAGCGCCGCCGAAGCGCTGATGGTCGATTACGAAACCATGCCCTTCTGCATCCGCGCGTCGCAGGCGCGCGAGCCCGGCGCAACGCCGCTCCATCCTGAAGCCGGAACGAACATCGCGCTCGACGCGGAGGCGGGCGACCAGAGCGCAACAGACGCGCTCTTTGAGACCGCCGCGCATAAGGTCCGCCTAAAAACATGGATCCAGCGCGTGACGGGCGTTCCCATGGAGCCACGCGCTGCGCTGGCGACTTATTCGCCCGAGGACGAGCGCTACACATTGCGGGCCGGCAGCGGAAATGTGGTGCGGCAGAAGCGCGAGCTTGCGACTATTCTTGGCGTGCCTGAAGCCAAGGTGCGTGTCATCGCGAAAGATGTCGGGGGCAATTTCGGAACGCGCAACGCCTTCTATCCCGAATTCGCAGTCATCGCTTGGGCAGCGAAGCGCCTGGGCCGCCCAATCAAATGGACCTGCGACCGCAGCGAGGCTTTTCTCAGCGATTATGGCGGACGCGACCTTGAGGTGGAGGCGGAGCTTGCGCTGGACGCCCAAGGAAATTTCCTCGCCATGCGCAGCACGAACTGGAGCAATGTCGGCGCGCAGTCCGTGAGTTATGGCCCACTGAACAAGGGCGTGGAGCTTGCGACCAGCGTCTATCGCATACCCAGCGCCCATGTGCAGGCGCAGGCGGTTTTCACAAATACGCCTTCGACCAATTCCTATCGCAGTTCGGGCCGCCCAGAGGCCATGTTCATCATCGAGCGGTTGATAGACGTCGCCGCTCAGGAACACGGCTTTGATCGAGTGGCGCTGCGCCGGCGCAATCTTATTCCGGAAGCCGCGCAGCCCTATACCAACGCCATGGGCCTGACCTATGACAGCGGCGCCTATGAGCGCGTGATGGATATCGCTCTTGAAAAGGCCGATTGGGCTGGCTTTGAGGAGCGCCGCAAGCAAGCTGCGACCCGTGGGCTGCTGCGCGGCGTAGCGGTCGCTAATTATATCGAGATCGCCAGCGGGGTTCCGCGCGAAAGGGCGGAAGTCACCATCCTTCCTGAAGGCGCGATCGAAGTCGTCATTGGCACCCTGTCGAGCGGACAGGGGCATGAGACAAGCTTCGCCCAACTCATCACCGATGCCTTCGGCGTCAGCCTCGATGAAGTGCGCCTCGTCACCGGCGATACCGATCGCGTATCGGCGGGCGGCGGCTCACATGCAGGCCGCTCCATGCGCCTTGCGGGCGTCGTCATCGGCAAGGCATCTGACGCTGTCATCGATAAAGCCCGGCAGATCGCCGCCCATGTGCTGGGCGCTGATGGCGCAGCCCTAAAGCTCGAAAATGGACACTTTTCCATCGAAGGCGCGAATGAATCCATTGGCATCTTCGAACTTGCCGTATTGGCTGCGAAACCGGACGCCTTGCCCGAAGACCTGCGCGGCCCCATCACCGCTGCTTGCGATGAGGTCTCCAAGGCGGCAGGCTTCCCCTTTGGCGCCCATGTCTGCGAAGTGGAGATCGATCCCGAGACCGGACTGATGGAGATCGTGAACTATGTCGCGGTCGACGACGTAGGACGCGCGGTCAATCCGCTGATCCTTCACGGTCAGGCCCATGGCGCCATCACGCAGGGGCTTGGCCAGGCGCTCAGCGAAATCTGCTCTTATGACGCGCAATCCGGACAATTGCTCGCCGGTTCCTTCATGGACTACGCCATGCCGCGTGCGCATACCATGCCGCGTTATGAAACCATCATCAGCGAGATTCCCGCGACCACCAACCCGCTCGGCATTCGCGCGGGCGGCGAAGGCGGCACGACGCCTGCGCTGGCGGTTCTGGTGAACGCCGCCGTCGACGCTCTGCGCGATTACGGCGTGACGCATCTGGAGATGCCGGTCACGTCCGAGCGCATATGGAGCGCCATGCGTGGGGCTTCGAGCGCCGCTAAAGACTAACCGGCCGCATTTGCGGGGCGGTGAGTTTTATCCTATCAATTTCTCAATCAGGGGGAGAAACTCATGGATCGTCGGCAAGTTCTTGGCGCGCTCGGCGCGCTGCCTTTCGCATCGGCAAGCAGCTTCGCCCAAAGCTGGCCCTCTCAGCCGATCAAGATCATCGTTTCACAAGCAGCGGGCGGCACGCCAGACATTCTCTGCCGCCTCGTCATGGGCGCGGTGGAGAAAGTGATTGGCCAGAGCATCGTCGTCGAGAACAAGCCCGGCGCAGCCAATATGATCGCAGCGCAGACCGTGGCTCGCTCTGCGCCTGACGGCTACACGCTCTTCTGGGCGACCGCTGCAGCGCTCGTGACGAACCCGCATACGTTCAAGACGCTCACCTATAATCCGCAAAAGGATTTCGCACCCGTTGGCAAAGTGGCGGACGGCCCGTTCCTGTTGCTGGCGCATCCGAGCGTTCCAGTGAAGACGCTTCCCGAATTGATCGCCTATGCGAAGGCGAACCCCGGCAAGCTCAGCATCGCAACGGACGGCGCCCGCAATTTCTCCGGGCTTCTCGCTGCGTGGATCAACAAGCTCGCGGGCACGGACATCCAGATGGTGCCCTACAACAACATGCCGCAGGGCGTTCAAGATACGCTGGCGGGGCGGGTGCAGCTCGTCATCATCGCCATTCCCTCGGCTGCAGGCTTCGTCAAGGACAAGGCTCTCAACCCCATCGCGATCAGCACACGCACACGCGCGCCGGGCTATGAAAACATCACGCCGATTGCGGAAACATTCCCGGGCTTTGACTTCAGTGGCTGGATGAGCGTCGTCGCGCCTACGAATACGCCCGAACCAATCGTGCAGAAACTCAACCGCGCGATGGACGAGGCGCTGAAACAACCAGAGATCGTCGGCAAGCTGCGCGAGATAGGTTTCTATACGACTGGAGCGGGAACAACCGCCGAAACAGCCGCCTTCATCCAGTCGCAATATGACGCCTTCGGACGCATTGTTCAGGAAATCGGCCTGCAGCCGGAGTAAGCCCGTTCCCATGGTCAGCGTGAAGCCAAACTATCCCGACGCCTATCTGCGCTCGCCGGTCCCGGCTGACCATGTCAGGTTGCAGGAGAACCTTCGCGCGCCGATGCGCGATGGAGTCACGCTAGCCATCGATGTCTATTCGCCAAAGCAAGAGGGCCGCTACCCCGTTCTGCTGTCGCTTTCGCCCTATTCGAAGGACATTCAGCAAAACCCGCCGCAATGGAGCCACGCCATCGAATCCGGCGCAACCGGGTTCTATGTGTCGCATGGCTATATCCATGTCATTGCGCAGGGTAGAGGTTGCGGGCTCTCGCAGGGCCAATGGAAGTGGTTTGACGAGAAAGAACGCACCGACGGCTATGATCTGATCGAATGGATCGCGCAGCAGCCTTGGTGCGATGGCAATGTCGGCATGATCGGCGATTCCTACTGGAGCTGGAGCCAGTATTTCGCCGCAGCCGCAAGGCCGCCCCATCTGCGCTGCATCTGCCAATGCGACGCCACGACCGATCTTTATCGGGACGCTGCCTGGCCCGGCGGCATTTTCAATTCGGCTTTCATGACCGACTGGATCGCCTATCAAACCGCCATGTCCGCATGGCCGGGCGAGGTCGAGGGCAAGTCCCCGCCCATGAACACGCATTTTGAAATCGCCAATCACCCGGTGGACGGGCCGTGGTGGCGTGAACGGTCTGCGATCACCTATGTCGATCAAATAGACGTTCCCGTGATGAGCATCGCGCCGCAGGGCGGGCAGATGCATTTTCGGGGGCAGCTTGCGGGCTATGCGCAAATCAAGGCGCCGAAGAAGCTGCTCGTGGTTCCGCTAACGGGCTTCTGGTCGCATGTGCGCTATCTCACCCATCCCGCGCTCAATGCGCAGATGTTGCGCTGGTTCGATCACTGGATGAAGGGCAAGGACACCGGCCTCATGGAGGAGCCGGAGGTGGCGATCTTCGATTCCGGCACGCGAAGCTGGAGCCATGACGTCGCCTATCCGAGCCCGCGCACGAAATGGACGAATTTCTACCTTGATGGCGCAACCCTGACGCAGACGCCGCCGAGCGGCGCGCAGGAGCCCGACAGCTATCGTCTTCCAGACAGCTATGCGCTGCATGTGAAGGGCAAGCCTTCGCTCGCCTATGAGAGCGCGCCCCTGCAAGCGCCGCTGCGTCTCGCCGGGCCATTGAGCCTTACTCTTTACGCCTCATCAAGCCAGATCGATACGCTCTGGTTCATCAACCTTCTTGACGTCGATGGCGATGGCAAGGCGACGGCGCTTAGCCGCGGCATGTTGCGCGCCTCGTTCCGGGCGGTGGATGAAGATAAATCGCAACCGGGCCAGCCCTGGCATCCCTTCGACAAGATGGAGCCGCTTCAGCCCGGAGGCATCTATGAATTCCAGATCGAAATGCGCCCGGTGTTTCATACCTTCAAGCAAGGTCATCGCCTGCAATTGACCATTTCGAGCGAAGACATCCAGTTCAACAATCCGCTGCGCAATATCGATGTTCAGCTCCTGCCCTGGCCCGTGGAAAACCGCATCTTCCACGACGCAGCACATCCTAGCCGCCTCGTTCTACCGATTTGCGCGGCTGATGAGACGAAGCCCGTGGCGGCGCCTATCAAGGATATCGATTGGCCGCTCGTTCCCGGCCAATGGATGCCTGATACACAGGGCTATCCGTTGAAGGCGTAGGATGGCCGCGCAGGCGCCTTGATCATTCCACACAAATCCGTGCTTATCGCGGTGCGGCCAAGCTATGGACCGCCTGACAACCATTGGGCCCCCAGTGAAATACAGAGCCGACATTGATGGATTGAGATCCCTCGCGATCCTGCCGATCGTGCTGTTTCACGCGGGGTTCACGACCTTTTCGGGGGGCTTCGTCGGGGTCGACATTTTCTTTGTGATCTCGGGCTATCTCATCACGTCGATCATCGCGGGCGAGATGGAGGAGGGACGCTTCAGTCTGTGGCGCTTTTATGAGCGACGGATCAGGCGCATTTTCCCCGCCCTGCTCGCGATGCTTTTGGCGAGTTCGCTCGCCGCATGGATGCTGCTGTTCCCACTTGATCTGAAGGCCTATGGCGAAAGCGTCGTCGCCTCGACCGGCTTTTTCGCCAATGTGAGCTTCTGGCGTCAAAGCGGCTATTTCGACACCCAGTCCGACCTGAAGCCTTTGCTGCACACTTGGTCGCTCGCAGTGGAGGAGCAATTCTATCTGTTCTTCCCGCTATTGCTGCTCGCCTTCCATCGCTGGACGAACAGCAAACGCGTGCTGGTCTGGGCGCTGCTCATCGCCTCATTCGGTTTGAGCATCTACGGCGTGAATCATTGGCGAGACACCGCCTTTTATCTCATCCCCACGAGAGCGTGGGAGCTTCTTATCGGTTCCGTGCTCGCGTTGCGGGCGGCGCCAACCTTGCGCAGCTATTCGCTGCGCGAGGCGCTCGCCGCGCTTGGCCTAGCGCTGATCCTCATTCCCGTCTTCGCCTATGACAGCCAGACACCCTTTCCCGGCCTCGCCGCGCTGCCTCCCTGCCTTGGCTCTGCGCTCATCATCTGGACCGGCGACGTCAAGCAACCGACGGGGGTGGCGCGGCTCTTGATGCTTCGGGGCTTCGTGCTGATTGGGCTCACGTCCTATTCGCTTTATCTGTGGCACTGGCCGGTGATCGTGTTCAGCCACCACTGGTCGCTTGAGGCGCACGGCGCGGGTGAAAAGGCTGCTCTGGTGGTCGCATCCTTCGTCTGCGCCGCAGCGTCATGGCGATGGATCGAAGGGCCAACGCGCAAGCTCGGCGCAAAGGTCTCGCAACTGACGGTCTTCAAGAGCGCCGCGCTGGCGGCCCTGCTTCTGTTCAGCATTGGAGTGCTCTTCTGGCGCGATGGCTTCATCAATCGCTATCCGCCCGCCTTGCAAAAAGTGCTCATGGAGCACGAAACGCAGACCAAGGGATTTCGCGGCCTGATGGAGAGCGCTGGCGGTCAAAGGCGCGACGGCCTGCCGCCGGGCGGCTTCGTGACCGGCGACTCCGCCCTGCCCCCACAAGTGGCCATCTGGGGCGACTCGCATGTGGGCGCGATTCTCGACGGTCTGACGGAAGCCGCCAAGCCACAGGCGGCGCCGCGCTTCAGCGTCTTCGCGCTTGGAGGGTGCCGGCCCATCGTGGGCGTGTTTCTGGCGGATGATCCGACCACGAATTGCAAGACCCACAATGACGCGGTGCTGGCCTACCTCAAGGGGGGGCCTGAGACGAAGGTGATCCTCGTCTCGCGCTGGCCCATCTCGCTGTTTGGCGATGTGCGCGCCGAAGGCCGCGGCGCCATGCCCGGAACCATCGCAAATACGCCGGGCGTCAGTCTTTCGCAGGCGGAGGCCATGGCGCTGTTCAGCGAGGCTCTGGGACACACGATTGATGCGCTGCAGGCGGCGGGAAAGGAAGTCGTCCTGATCGACTCCATCGTCGATCTCCCCGTCAACGCGCCGCATCTGACGTTCAAACGACTGATGCGAGAACCGAACGCTGGCGCGATGGTCTGGGATGCGCGTCCCTATCAGGAACGCTTCGGAGTGGCGGAAAATTTGCTGGCGGACTTGCAGAAAACCCGCACATTCCGACGCATTCGCCCGCGCGATGCGCTGTGCGAGGAGTGGCGCTGCGCATATTACCGTGATGGTCAGTTGCTCTATACGGACAACAACCATTTGAGCGAGGCGGGCGCCAGGATGCTGGCGCCCTTGCTGCGCGAGGCGTTGCGGTGAAAGCCCCTCGGCTTACTCGTCGGTGATGTCGATCCAGACGGCGCCGGGGTCGGCGATTTGCATCTTGCCGGTCGCCGTGCGCGCGAGGAAATCGCGACGGGCGTTGGATTCCTTGCTGCCGCCGAGCGGCATAGGCGCGAGATAGGGATTGGAGCCCGCAACGCTGGCCATATGCTCCTTGAATGCGTCCATGCTCTCGACCTTGAAGCCGATATGGTCAGGTCCTGGACGCTTGATGGACATGCCCACGAAGATCGGGATGGACCAAGGCAGGATGGAGAGCGTCACGCGCCCATCGGTCAGGTGCCAGCCATCGGGACCACCCTTCTTGAGCTCCAGCTCGAAGACCTCGGCGTAGAATTCCGCGCAGGCTTCGGCGTTGAGCGTGCGGATGGCGAACTTGTTGAGATAGCGATCCTGCGTCCAAGCCTTCTCGGCCTGAACGGCGTAGATTTCGTTCAGCTTGCTGGTCTTCTCGGCGAGATCGAAGATGTTGCCGTCGGGATCATGCCCGGAATATTGCGCGAAAGGCCGCGTCGATGGGCGCTGCACAATATTGGCCTTGGGGAACTTCTTCTGCATGCGCTCCAGCGCGGCGTCGATGCTGTCGACCTTCATGCCGAAGTGATCGAGCCCGCCCACATAGCCGTCGCGCAACGGATTGATGTTCATGCCCACATAACCATCGCCCACGGAAATCCCATTGGCGGGACGGCTGACCTTGCCGGAGATCTTCAATCCGAACATGGCCTCGTAGAATTTGGCCATCATCGGCCAGTTCGGGCTCGTCATGGCCATGTGGTTGATCTGAGCGAACATGATCTTGGGATCTCCTCCAAATATTTTGCTGATCTCATATTAGGTGCGGCGCTGCGGCGCGTCGAGAGACCGAGTTGACGCATGACGACGCAGGAATGAAAATGCGCCAAACATGAGGAACCGCTTTGATGATGGGTCGTTTCCGGCTGGGCGCCGCGCTGTTCGCCCTTGCCGCAGGTTTGGACGCTGCGTCCACCGCCGCTTTTGCGCAGCAGCAACCTTTCTTCGCAGGCAAGACCATTCAGTTGATCGTTTCGACAGGAACGGGCGGCGGACAAGATGCGAATGCGCGTCTCGTCGCGCGTCACTGGACCAATCATATCGCCGGGCGGCCGACGATAGTGGTCAAAAACATGCCCGGCGCAGGCCATTTGCGGGCCGCGAATTACATCGCCAATCAGGCGCCGAAAGACGGCACGATGATCGGCGCCATCGTACCCGCGTTCCTGCTGGCGCAGGTGCTTGAAAGCAGCAAAGGCATTCAGTTCGACGCGGCGAAGCTCGCTTGGATCGGCTCGTCAGCCGCCATCAATTCAACCGTCTATGTCTGGGGCAAGACGCAAGTCCAGAGCATGGAGGACGCGACGCGCCAGCAGGTGCTGATGGGCGCGACGGGCGCTGGGTCCTATACCCAGATCTATCCCCATATCCTCAACGCCATCATCGGGTCGAAATTCAAGGTGATCGCGGGCTACGCCACCACCAATGACGTGAACCTCGCCATGGAGCGCGGAGAGGTGCAGGGGCGCGCGGGCAACAACTTCAACAGCATCCGCATGGAGAATCCCGACTGGCTGCGCGAGGGCAAGATTCGCTTTCTCGCGCAGGTCGGCCTGAAGCGCGACGCTGACTATCCTGACCTTCCCCTTATGCACGAATTCGGCAAGACGGACGACGACAAGCGCCTGCTTCGTCTCTTCTCCGCCGACATAGCAGTCGGCCGCCCTTTCATCGGGCCGCCCGGCATGGCGAGCGAAAGGCTGGAGGAGCTTCAACGCTCATTTGAGGAGGCCATGGCGGACCCAGCCCTCCTCAAGGAGGCCCAAGACATGCACATCGATATCGCCCCCGTAAAGGGCGAGGAATTGCAGGCCATCGTCTCTGACATTGTTTCGACGCCGGCCGATGTGGTCACGCGCGCCCGTCAGGCGCTCAGCGATCTCGAGAAATAAACCGCCTTCAAGGAGCGAACGTGCGCAAACTACCCATCACCATCGCGACCAATGATTACGACCATTTCCGCGACTTCAAATCCGGCGCGGTCGAAGCGCAGGGCATCGATCCGATCTGGCTTGACCATGAGATCCACGAGATCTTCACGCGCTTTGCAGCGAAGCGCGAATGGCATGTCAGCGAAATGTCCTTCGCGAAATTCACTGCGCAGGTCTCGCAGGGCGATTGCGACATCATCGGCCTGCCGGTCTTCGCCTCGCGCGTTTTCCGCTTGTCGTCGATTTATGTGAATGCCGATGCAGGCATCAAGACGCCGGCTGATCTGCGCGGCAAGCGCATAGGCCTGCCTGAATGGGCGCAGACCGCCGCCGTCTATACGCGTGGCTGGCTTGAGCATGACGCAGGTGTGCCGCTCACCAGCGTCGAATGGGTGCAGGCGGGCACGGAAGACAAGGGCCGCACCGAGAAGGTGCCACTGCAATTGCCCAACGGCCTGAAACTGGTGCGCGAGAACGACAAGACGCTCAGCGAAATGATCGTCACAGGTGAGGTGGACGCCATCATGTGCGCCAGCCAGCCAAGCCCCTGGCGGCGAGGCGATCAGCGCATCCGTCGCCTGTTCGACAATCCGCGCGCAGAGGAAGAGGCATGGTTCAAGCGCACGGGCGTCTATCCCATCATGCATGTCATCGCCATGCGCAAAGACATGCTGGAGGAGCATCCATGGGTCGCTCGCAATCTACTTCTCGCTTTTGAGGAGTCGAAGAAGCGTTGCATGGCGCGGATCTTCGACGGCGGCGTTTCGCGCTATCCGATCCCCTGGATGAACGATGAGGTCAATCGGTTGAAGAAACTCTTCGGCGGCGACTTCTATCCCTATGGGATCGAACCCAACCGAAAGACGCTTGAGATGTTCCTGACCTATTGCTTCGAACAGGGCGTGGCGAAGCGGCTGATGACGCCGGAAGATATTTTCCCTGAAGGCCTCAACCCCTCCGTGAAGACGTGATCATACCGGACGCAGGCGTCGTCCCGGAAAGGTGATGAAGATGACCTTCTGGGCGACGACCTTGCCGAAATGCGAGGTCACAGGCACCGGCGTGCATGTTTCCAAAGCGTCGAGGGCGGCGGAAACAAAGGCGCGCTGGTCCTCGAGACCGCCAACAAGTTTCGTATAGGTGATCTTCGGCTTGCCGCGCAGGGCGCCATAATGGGTCAGGCTGAACTTCAAGGTGATCTCGGAGCCTTCACTCGGCAGAAAGCGACCGCATTGGTATAGGAATTGATACAGCTCCCGAATATTGTTCGGAGCCTGCGAAACCCGCTTCGTTTGCCCATAGACTGATCCATTGATCGCAAGGGCCCCCAAAGCAAGAAAACATACTGGTAAAAATCGCATCCTTCCCTCCATGCGTCGAACTATCATGGAACTACTCTGAAAATTCCTTCGCCCATAATGGACGCTAATACGATGCGGCTTCATATTGGAGTGGAATACCGTAAGAGTCGACAGTTGCTTTATGGGAGCTGAGACCTCATCGAAGGTGCAAGGGAGAGAACGATGCGCCTTGGCATATGGGCCCCACTGCCGCACACCATAAGGCCAGAACCTGAGATTGATCTTGCGCTTCAAGAACTCGGAGCTCATGGACTTGGCCTGCCTCAGGACCGATCTTTCCACTTTATCCTTGAGACCGTGCAAAGAGCCGAAGAGCTCGGCTTCGACATCACCCTTGTCGCCGAGCGTCTCGTGGCGCGCGACCTTGAGGCTTGGACCATCTCCTCCGCGCTTGCGGTCCTGACGAAGCGCATAACGATCATGACAGCAGCCCACCCTGGGATTATCCACCCTCAGATGGTCGCCAAGATGGGCGCCTCAGTCGACCGGCTGAGCGGGGGCCGTTTTGCGGTGAACGTCATCCCCGGCCGTCGCGCCCATGAGTTCGACCTTTACGGCAATGGCTCATGGCTTGCCGATACGCAGCAGCGTTACCGACGGATGGATGAATTCATCGCGACGCTGGACGGCTTATGGACACGGGAAAGCTTCAATCTCGATGGGGAATTTTTCAAACTCACGGACGGCAGGCTCGCCACGCGTCCAATGACCACGCCACGGCCGCCC
This sequence comes from Beijerinckiaceae bacterium, assembly GCA_947455285.1. Taxonomy (GTDB): domain Bacteria; phylum Pseudomonadota; class Alphaproteobacteria; order Rhizobiales; family Beijerinckiaceae; genus Terripilifer. The sequence continues at coordinate 16,983 of CANGOK010000013.1, forward strand.
ATCTTCGCGGCCAGCAGCGCGGAGCTCGGCAAGGACATCATCGCACGCTATTGCGACACGTGGTTCATCTCCCACGAACCCGGCCTGCAAGCCTATGCGTCCAATGTCTACGCCATCGCGTCAGATATTGAAGATATGCGCGAGCGCGCGGCTGGGCACGGGCGCAGTCTGGGCTATGGACTGAGCACCTATGTGATCTGCGCGCCGACGTTGGAGGAAGCTGAAGCGGAGGCGGCCGAACTCGACACGACGCCTGACGCCAATGTCGCTGCAAAAGCGCTTGGCGCGGGTCTCGTGGGAACGCCGCAAATCATCGCCGAGCGGATCCGCCGCTACCAAGACATGGGCGTCGACTGCCTGATGCTTCAATTCCATCCCATGCGGCAGGGACTTGAGACCTTCGCGCGCGAAGTGATGCCCTTGATCCGTCGCAGCGCGTGAGGCTTACTTCGCTTCGGTCAATTGCAACGCCCGATCCACCACTGCGCGGTCGAAGCCGCTGACGCGCGCCACCATATCCTGCATGACCTCGCCCGTGACGGGCTCGACGTCGATATTCAGCTTCTTTGCATCCGCCAGAAACTCCGCATCCTTCATAGTGGCGTCGAAGGCTCTTCGCAAAGTCGTGATGCGATCGGCGGGAACATCCGGTGGGGCGACCAGCGGCCAGGCCATGACCTGCGGCGCAAAGAGCAGCTCAAGCGCCTTCTTATCAAGATCGGTCTTTGCGAATTCCATGATCAACGGCACATCCGGCAGATCGGACGCCTTCTCCAACGCCATCTGGACGATGATGTTGATCTTCTTTTCGTCGAGCCAAGCTCTGGAACGGCTCTTCAGGCTGCCCCAGGACCAACCGAAACGAGCGTCGACCTCGCCCTTCTCCATGGCCATGGTGACATCGTTGCCGCCGGGATAGCCGGTCACCAGCTTGACTTTGGCGCCGCTCAGATTTCGCAACAAGGTAGGAAAGCGCCCGGTGTCGTCGGTGACGCCTGTGGCGCCGGTCGTGATCTCCTGCGTCATCAACTGGTCGATGGAATTGACGCCTCTCGTATGCCACACGACAGCGACCGAAACCTCATTGCTGCTGCTGCCGATGGGGATGAAGCGCTTGGGATCGTATTTCGCCGTCTGCGGATTGAAGACGGGCTCAATGGGATAGCTGCGCGACAACATGGCCAGCGTCGTACCGTCGCGCGGCGCAACGGAATAGAGGTTCAGGACGGTCTTGATGCCGCCGGAGCCCGGCAAATTCTGGGGCAGCATCGTAGGATGCCCGGGAATATGCTTTGGCATATGGCGAGAGACGAGGCGCGCAGTGGCGTCGTAAGTGCCTCCCGCCGCATAGCCAATCAGGACCGTAATGTTCTTGCCTGTGAAGAACGAATTTTCAGCCGTTTGCGCGACTGCTGGACCAGCGAAAGCGAATCCAAGGACAAGGGCGGTCGCGGCCTGTTTCATCATTACGTCCCTCCCCTCCTGCGCGAAGCCATCTTCCGTGGCGCGCAGGTCATAACAAAGGCCCCGCATTGTCCGACCCCGCTGGCCAAGGCCTGCGGGATCGGATGCAGGGATGACGATCAGGCCAGTTCCAGATTGAACAGCTTGATGGCGTTGTCGCGGGTCAACAGCTCACGCCGTTCCTCGGTAAGCCCCTTCAGGTGATGCTCGACCACATGCCGCGAATGCGGGAAGGTCATGTTGAAGTGGGGATAATCGTTCGACCACATGCAGTTCTTCTCACCCCACCAGGGGAAGAAGCGCGTGCCAACGTAATCCTCGAGGAAGGTGCCATAGACATGTTCGGCGAAGATCTCGCTGGGCCGGCGCTTGATGGGCAGAGGCCGGCTGTTGCGGAAGCGCTCGAAATAGTAATCCCACTGCTGCAACATGAACGGCAGCCAGCCGATCTCGCTTTCAGCCATGAGCAGCTTGAGATCGGGATAGCGATCGAAGGCGCCGGAGAAGATGAAGTCGAACAGCGTATTGCATGAATCGTGCGTCTTCGTGTTGGTGGCGTCCTTGAGGCCCTGCAGACCGCCCTTCTGGCCGGTCTTGGTGTAGGAATGGCCGGTGAGGATGTGGCAGATCACCGGCTGCTTGGCCTCGGCGCAAGCGGCCCACAGGGGCTCATAGTGCTCGGAGGTGAAGGGCAGATCCGCGCGGGGCACCTGCCAGATCATGGCGCCCTTGAGGCCCATATCGAAGCCACGGTGCATCTCCTTGATGCCGGCCTTCATATCGTAGACGGAGACGAGCGCAGAGCCATAGAGGCGCTTGGGATCGGTCGCGCAGAACCCGCGAATCCAGTCGTTATAGAGCTTGAAGGCTTCCTGCTGGGCTTCGACATCATCCATGCCGAAAAGCGCCATGCCGTAATTGGGGAACAGAATCTCGGCCGCGACGCCGTCGGTGTCCTGATCCTGCAGGCGCAGATGCGGATCGGTCGCGCCGGGGGGCGAATTGCGGAAGGGAACCTTGGGCAGCAGCTCCTGCAGACGGGGGGGCAGTTCGCGCCACAGTTCCTCGGGCTCCATGACATGGGAGTCGGTGGAGATCATCTTCGGGATCTTGGCGAGCTGCTCGTCCGTCATCTCCTCGCCAACGACCGTGCGGCGGGGGAAAGTGCGCGCTTGTTCTTCTGACATGCCTGCGAATTTGGAGGCGTCTACGGGCAATTCAGGCATAAGCGGCTTTCCTTCTGTAGCGCGGGCGCGCAATCATGTGATGATATGTGTATCTCAGAAAGCGGCCCGGATCAGGCCGCAAGTCGCGTCATTCGGGCGAGAAGTACTTGCCCTTGGCGTAGATGCGCTTCTTGGAGGTCTCGCCATTACGCGGATCGTCGCCAACCTTGGTCGAGCCATCGCTGAACTTGGTCTTCTCCATCACATCCTTCGGCGTGCCGACACGGGAAATGTGTTCGAGCCCCTTGACCGTGCGTTCGCCGCCGCCAACGCGCAACATCACGAGATTTTCAGCTTCATCGGCCTCAAACCTGTAGTCGACGCCCTTGGGAATCATCACGCCCTGATGGATGCCAACCTGCTCGGTGCGACCATCGCCGAAAGTGAAGTTGGCCTTGCCCTGAAGCACGATGAACGAATGATCCTCGCCATCGTGCGAATGCAGCGCGTTTTCGCCGCCGCTGGCGTAGACCTTGATGCTGACCCAGAGATTTTCCGCCGTCGCAAGCGGGTCATAGGTCGTGCCCTGTTCGAGCAGGGGCAGATTGCGCATGGAGAACGTCACTGCCTTGTCGACGGCGGCGACCGGGGCTCGCACCACGATCTTTGAGTCATCCATGGACCTGTCTCCCCTGAAAATTTATAGATCTAATTGTCGCCCATGCTCCTGAGGGCTGTCAACCGGCCCGGCCTGCGACCGCTTGACCTCAACCAGCGAGCCTGATCGACTGCACGTGAGCAGCCGCCTCCAAAAAGCGGCGCAGGAGGAACGTGAATGTTCAGGGGTTTAACCGCCATTTTCGCGCTGACGCTGGCCATCCTGCGGCCGTCGCTGGCGGGTGCGCAGGCGCAATCCGCCGAGGCCTTCTACCGGGGCAAAACTGTCACGGTCGTGATCGGTTATGGCGTGGGCGGTTCCGACGATCTGTGGGGTCGAATCGTCGCCAAATACATGGGCCGTCACCTACCCGGACAACCCCTCGTCGTGGCGCAGAACATGCCCGGAGCAGGCAGCCTCGTCGCCGCAAATCAAATCTATAATGTTGCGCCCAAGGACGGTACGGTCATCGGCGTCATCAACCGCGGCCTGCCCTTTGAAGCGGTGCTCGGCGGCGGCGGCGTGCAATTCGATCCACGCAAGTTCAACTGGCTCGGCAGCCCCGACAGCGACGTGATCGTGGCTTATGTGCGCACCGACGCGCCCTTGAAACACGTGAGCGAGCTTCGCAGCAAGGAACTGATCGTCGCCGCCACCGGCAGCGGCGCAGACAGCCAAACCTATCCGCAAGTTCTGGCGCAGCTCTTTGGCTGGAAGCTGCGCATCGTGCAGGGCTATCCGGGCTCGCGCGAAATGAATCTCGCTGTTGAACGCAACGAGGTGCATGGGACCTTCATCAGCTACGACACAGCGGCGCGCGAACCGACCTTCGGCGACGGCTCGCGTCAACTGTTCCTGCAAGGCGTCATGACGCCCGATGAACGCATGAAGGACGTGCCGACCCTCGCCGGGCTCGCCCAATCGGAGGCGGAACAGCGCGCCGTTGACTTCTTCCTGCTGCGCGCAGGCATGGGGCGTCCGTTCGTAGTGGCGCCGGGCGTTCCCGCCGACCGCTTGAAGGCCCTGCGCGAGGCCTTTGCAGCGGCGCTGCGCGATCCCGAACTCATCGAAGAAAGCAAGAAGCTGCGGCTCAATATCGCCTATGTGGCGCCTGACGTTCTCCAGACCCTTGTAGACAAAGCATATGGAGCGGATGCGGAGACGCTTGAGCGCGTCCGCAAGGCCATGCGTTGACACTCATACCATCAGATCAAGGACCGCAAATGCCTCCCATCAAACTTCCCGATCCCTATCTGGATTGGGCGCGCGGACAAGGCGTGCCAATCGTCGAGGATTTCGGCATCGACATCCGCAAGGTCCCGGTGAAACATTGGGATCGCTATGGCATGAACGGCGCATTCTGCCATCTGAAAGGGCGAGACGATTACATTTCCATTTTCGCATTCGAACTGCCGCCCGGCGGCAAGTCGGCGCCGCTGAAACATATCTGCGAAGAGGTGATTTACGTCATCTCTGGCCACGGTTCGACGACAGTCGAGCTGGAGGATGGCCGCAAACACAACTTCGAATGGGGACCGAAGAGCCTTTTCTCCATTCCGCTGAACGCGCGCCATCAGTATTTCAACGGCTCAGGGCTTGAGCCCGCCAGATTCGCTTCCGTCAACAACATGGTCTTCACCATGAGCCGGTTTCGCGATGAAGACCTCATTTTCAACTGCCCCGTCAGCTTCCCCGAACGTGTCGGCTCCGCCAATTATTTCGCAGGCGAAGGCGAGTTCATTTCGATTTCGCCGGGCCGACATCAGTGGGAGACGAATTTCGTCCCGGACCTCTCGGGCTTTGAACTACGGCAATGGTCGAAACGTGGCGCGGGCGGCTCCAATCTGCGTTTCATGCTGACGGAAAACACCATCGGCGCCCATTCGTCGGAAATGCCGGTCGGCACCTATAAGAAGGGCCATCGCCATTTCGACGGCGTCTGCGTCTTCGCCGTGACGGGCAAAGGCTACTCGCTTTTGTGGCGCGAAGAGAATGAAGATTTTACACGCGTCGATTGGGAGCATGGCTGCGTCTATTGCCCGCCAGATTCCATGTTCCACCAGCATTTCAACGTAGCCGATCACCCCTCCCGCTATCTCGCCTTGCAGATCGGCACGGTGCGCTATCCGCTTCTCAAGATGAAACGCGAAATCTGGGATGTTGGCGTTGACAAGGATGTGAAGCAAGGCGGCGCGCAGGTGGAATATGAAGATCAGGACATGCGCGTCCACGACCTCTGGCTCAAGGAGATCGCCAAGAATGGCGTCGAATCGCGCATGGGCCAGTTCATCGACGAAAGCAAATTCGTGAGGAAGTCATGAGCGACGCCGCAACAGATCTCAGCGCGAAATATCTCGTCGATCCCTATCTGAACTGGGCGAAAGCCGAGGGCGTTCCGATTGTCGAGGGCGCGGTCCTTGACCTTCTCACCATCGAGACGAAGCCCTGGGCGCGCTTTGGCATGAAGGGCGCCATCTGCCATGTGGAAGGCCGCTGCGATTTTCTTTCGACCTTCCTTTTCGAATTGGCCCCGGGCCAAAGCTCGGCTTCAACGAAACATCTTTATGAAGACTGTTTCTATGTGCTCGAAGGGGTGGGGGTCAGCCAGGTCACGCTTTCGAATGGCGCGCAACGCGAGATAAAGTGGGGCGAGGGCTGCGTCTTCACAACGCCGATCAACGCTGCTTGCACCCACACGGCAGACGGCGCATCGCGGGCTCGGCTCGTGTCCTTCAACGATCTACGTTATTTGATGGGGCTCTATCGGAACGAGAGCTTCCTTTTCCACAATTCTGCGCCTATGAACGCCGGTCAGGCGAAGGCTGCTGAAAACGCGCCTTGCATCGATCTAGCATCGTTCAAAGGCGACTCATGCTTGCAACTGGGCGATAGCGTGCTTGGCGCCGATTACATAAACTTGGCTCCGGGTTCAGCCACGCAGGCGTCCCGCCAAATGCAAGGCGTGCATTTGCTGGGCGTGATGGGAGAGGGAACCACCGTGTCCATGGTATCTCAGGGCTCACAGCGGACCACAACCCCTTGGCGACGGGGTTGCCTCACTGGTCTGGAAGGCATGGTGTTTCACCAGCAGCGCAATGACAGCGCAGCGCCAGCGGCCTTTTTGAAAGTCGAATTTGGCTCGCAGGCCACCC
>CANGOK010000014.1 GCA_947455285.1 Beijerinckiaceae bacterium
CCATGGCAGAAATAGCGGATGTCGGCAGGGGCGACGCCCCGCGCGATCAGCTCTTCCACGCCCGCCAGAATGGCGCGGGATGGATCATCGGGCGTTGAGGGGATCTTCGCGACGGAGACTTCGCGGGTCTCATCGTTCACATAGACGAAATCAGAAAATGTGCCGCCCGTGTCGACGGTCAAACGATATTGCGCCATTGGTCCCGCTTCCTGCCCGCTTTATTGCGCCCCGCTTTACGGAGCATGGCGATTTGAGCAGAGGCGGGCCTTCCCGTAAACTTCAGTCTTTCTGTATCCAGCCTAAAGTTTTTCTTTACCTCGCAGGCGCCGCCATCTGCTCGACCAAGGCGCGCACGAGGGGCTGGCGCAGGGCGTCGCGGCGGTAAAGCGCGCAGAAGGCGACCTTGCCTGCGCGCGGGCCAAGGTCGAGGCTGCGCACGCGCGGTGACAGGCGCCGCTCGATGCACAGCGTGTGCACAATCGCCATGCCCACCCCCATCTCCACGAAAGTGGCCGCCGTCTCGCAGGTCGGCGCCTCGATGATGGTCTGGGCCTTGGCCAGAGCGGGCGCGAGGGTCTTGTCGATCAGCGCGCGGGTGACGGTGGAGCCGGGCGGCGTCATGACCCGCTGGTTGGCGAGGTCGCCGGGGCCTGTGGGGCGCTTGCGTGGGCCAAGCTCCTGAGGGTTCCACGCGATCGACAGGGTGGTCTCCTCGATCACCTGCCGCACAAGGCGCCTTGGCGGCTCCTTGAAGATGCCGAAGCTCACATCGAGTTCGCCGCTTTCGAGCGCGGCGATGGCGTCGGCGGATTTATAGACGCGCAGGCTCAGCGCCACATTGGGGTAGCGGTCGAAGAAGCTGCGGATGCGCGGGGCGAAATACCAGGCGTGATCGCTGCCCACGGAGACGGCGAGCCGTCCTTCAGGCGCGCTTTGCTGCAGGCTCATCATCGCCTGCTCCGCGCGCGCGATCACACCTTCCGCCTCCCGTAAAAAGCGCTCGCCCGCCGGCGTCAGCAAAAGCTTGTTGGGCAGGCGGTCGAACAGGGCTAGGCCAAGGTCGGACTCAAGCTTGCGCAACTGGCCGGAGACGGCCGGAACGGTGAGGCGCAACTGCTCCGCCGCCACCCGCAAACTGCCCTGCCGGGCGACGAGCTGAAAGGCGCGCAGGCGCTTGAGGTCGAGTGTGTCGAGATCGAGCATGGGGGCAAGGTCCCATGGGGGAGGGGCGGGGCGCAAGTGCGGCCTGGCTTGATTCCAACATGAAGCACTATTGTCCTCCCGCCATCCTGGGCTAACCTGCCCCCAGTCCATTCATCCTCTCAGCAGGCGATCCCATGACCCAGTATCCCCGTGACATGCGCGGCTATGGCCGCACCACGCCCGATCCCAAATGGCCGGGCGGGGCGAATATCTGCGTTCAGTTCGTGGTGAATTATGAAGAGGGTGGCGAGAACAACATCCTGCATGGGGACGCCGCCTCCGAGGCCTTCCTCTCCGAGATCGTCGGCGCTGCGGCCTGGCCGGGCCAGCGGCACTGGAACATGGAGAGCATCTACGAATATGGCGCGCGCTCTGGCTTCTGGCGGCTCTGGCGCATGTTCACCGAGCGCAACATGCCGGTGACGGTCTTTGGCGTGGCGAGCGCGCTGGCGCGCAGCCCCGAGCAGGTTGCGGCGATGAAGGAAGCTGAGTGGGAGATCGCCAGCCACGGGCTGAAATGGATCGAATACAAGGACTTCACGGCGGAGGCAGAGCGCGCCCATATGCAGGAGGCCATCGCCCTTCATACCGAGATCGTCGGCGAGCGTCCGCTTGGCTGGTATACGGGCCGCACGTCGATCCACACGCTCGATCTTGTGACGCAGGAGGGCGGCTTCCTTTATTGCGCGGATTCCTACGCCGACGAGCTGCCCTACTGGACCCGCAAGAGCGACAAGGACCAGCTTGTCGTGCCCTATACGCTCGACGCCAATGACATGCGCTTCGCCACGCCGCAGGGCTTCAACTCGGGCGACCAATTCTTCGCGTATTTGAAGGACTCCTTCGATGTTCTCTATCGCGAGGGCGCTGAGGGCGCGGCCAAGATGATGTCGGTTGGGCTGCATTGCCGTCTGGTGGGCAGGCCCGGGCGGGCTGCGGCGCTGGCGCGGTTCCTTGATTATGTGCAGGGCCATGACAAGGTCTGGGTGGCGACGCGGCTCGACATTGCGCGTCACTGGCACGAGCATTTCCCGCCGCTGATCGGCTAGACTGGATGAAAGGCGGTCGCGATTCGCCCGCCGCACCGGAAACGCCATGTCTGAAGCGCCCCAGAAGGTCCCGCTGCGCGATATTTTTCGCGTCTTTTTCACCATTGGGGCCTCGAGCTTCGGAGGGGGCGTCACCGCCTGGATGCATCGCATCACCGTGACGCAGCGGGGCTGGCTGACGAATGACAAGTTCCTGTCAGGGCTCGCCTTGGGCCAAGTGCTGCCGGGCGCCAATGTCTCGAATATGGCGGTCTATATCGGGCAGGTGCTGCGTGGCTCGCTCGGGGCCGCCGTCGCCTTGGTGGCGGTGCTGACGGGGCCGTTCTTCCTCGTCATTGGGGCGGCGACGGTCTACGACACGGCCATCCAGATCCCCGGCTTCCACTCGGCAATGGACGGCATCGCCGCAGCGGCTGTGGGCATGGTGCTGCGCATGGGAACCATGGGCGCGCTGCATGGCTGCCGGAAGGCGGCTCCCGCGATCATCGCTTTCGCCGTCTTCGTGGCCATTGGAATCCTGCAATGGCCTCTGGCGCCAGTGGCGGTCGTCGCAGCGCCGATCAGCGTGGCTTTGGCTTGGCCCCGGCGTAGCAGTGGGGGCGAGAATGCGTGACAATCCGCTTCTTGGCCTGACGGTCATCCTCGTTCCCTTCTCGCTCCTGTCCATTGGCGGCGGACCCAGCATCTTCGCGCCCCTCCAGCGCGAGGTGGTGGATGTGATGCAATGGGTGACGGCGCGCGAGTTCATCGACCTCTTCTCCATCGCCCGCGTGGCGCCGGGGCCGGGCGCCATGCTCACGACGCTCATAGGCTGGAAAGTCGGCGGCTGGCTTGGCGCCATCGTCGCGACCCTCGCCCTGTTCGTCCCGGCCTCGATCCTCACCCTCTTGGTGGCGCGGGTCTATGATCGCTACCGGGGCCGCGAATGGCATACGGCGCTTGAGGAAGGGCTCGCGCCCGTGGCGGTGGGGCTCATCTTCGCGGGCGCCATCTCCATCATTCGCCTCTCCGGCAACCACGCGATCACCTGGGCGGCGGCGGTGGGCGCAGGGCTCACCTTGACCCTGCGGCCCAAGCTGCATCCCTTCGTGGTGTTGTTCGCGGGTGCGGGCCTCTTCGTGGCGGCGGAAATAGCCGGCCTCTGGCCCATCCCCGTGCCCTGAGCGTCCCAAGGCGCTTTCCCAGCGCCGCTGGCTGCGCTATCCAGTCGCCAGACGCGCAACCCATCGGAGCGGCCATGGACAAGATCATCGTCGAGGACGTCAGCCTCGCAGAACTCAAATCAGGCCTCACGGATGGCTCCATCGCCCTCGTCGACGTGCGCGAAGCCTATGAATGGGAAGCAGGCCGCATCCCCGGCGCCACCCTCAATGCGCTTTCGGTTTTCGATGCGGCTGCTTTGCCTGCGGCCAAGCCCGGCCAGCGCATCGTGCTCCATTGCCGTTCGGGCAAGCGTTCGATCACGGCGCTGGGCCTTGCGCAGGAGGCCGGCCGCATGGACATCCGCGCTCATTTCACCGGCGGCATGCTGGAATGGGCGGGCGCGGGCGAAGAAGTACTGACGGGCTGAGGTCGACATGGATCTGGGATTGAAGGGCAAGCGCGCCATCGTCTGCGCATCGAGCAAGGGTCTTGGACGCGCCTGCGCGACGGCCCTGGCTCAGGCTGGCTGCGAAGTCGTCATCAACGGTCGCAATGCTGAGACGCTCGAGGCCACGGCGAAGGAGATCGCTGCTGTGACGGGCGCGCGGGTCATTCCCGTCGCTGCGGACGTCGGCACGCCCGAGGGCCGCAAGGCCCTGCTCTCGGCCCTACCTGAAGTCGATATTCTCGTGAACAACAATGGCGGCCCGCCGACAAAGGATTTCCGCCAGCTTTCTCACGCCGACATGGTGGCGGGCGTCGAGGGCAACATGATCACGCCCATCGAGCTTATTCAGGGTGTCATCGACGGCATGGTGGCGCGCAAGTTTGGCCGCATCATCAACATCACCTCGGGCTCGGTGAAGATGCCCTTGCCCCAGCTCGACCTGTCGTCGGGCGCACGCGCGGGCCTCACAGCCTTCGTGGCGGGCGTGGCGCGGACGGTGGCCATGCATAACGTCACGATCAACGGCATCCTGCCCGGCGCCTTCCTGACCGACCGCCTGCGCACCATCGCGGCGGGCGCCGCTAAGACGCAGGGGACGACCGCTGACGAGGTGCTGGCGGCGCGCACCAAGACCATTCCGGCTGGCCGCCTCGGCGACCCCGAGGAATTCGGCCAATTGTGCGCCTATCTCGCCAGCAAGCAGGCGGGCTACATCACCGGTCAGAATTTCCTGATCGACGGCGGGACCTTCCCGGGCGCCTTCTGACGCGATGCTTGCTGGCGTCGCCTACAAGATCGCCTCCACCTTCGTCTTCGCCTGCATGATGGCGATCATGAAAGGGCTCTCCTTCTACCCCGTTGGAGAGCTGGTCGCGTTTCGCTCCTTTTTCGCTCTGTTCGTGCTCGCCGCCTGGCTTTGGCGGCGCGGAGAGTTTCCGGGCGCGCTGCGCACGCGCCGCGTCGGGGGGCATCTTCTTCGCTCGCTCGCGGGCACGGGCAGCATGGCGCTCAATTTCGCCGCCTTCGCATTCCTGCCACTCGCCGACGTTACCGTGGTCGGCTATGCCGCGCCCCTCATCATCGTCATTCTCGCCGCCGTCTGGCTGGGCGAGCGTGTTGGGCCGGGGCGCTGGTTTGGAGTTGCGCTCGGCTTTTGCGGCGTGCTTGTCATGCTCTGGGAGCATCTGGGCACGGGCGATCAGGGCTTTTCGCGCGGCGCAATTGGCGCGGGCATGGCGCTCACTGCGGCCTTTTGCGTGGCCGTGGCCATGATCCAGACGAGCCGCCTCGTCCAGACCGAACACATGGGCGCGGTGATTTTCTATTTTCAGTTCACGGCAGGCTGCGTCGGTCTTTTGTTGTTGCTGCCGGGGGCGCTGTGGCCAGCTTCCTGGCCCTTCGCCTCCGCCATGGCGAGCCTCGCCTGGGTGACGCCACTCGAGCCTTCTCACTGGGCTTTGCTGATCGGCGCAGGCCTATTCGGCGGGATCGGCCAGATCTTGATGACGCGGGGCTACACGTTGACCGATGCTTCCATCCTCGCCTGTTTCGATTATGTCTCGATGATCTGGGTGCTGGCGCTGGGCGCTGTCTTCCTTGGCGAATTTCCGTCCTTCAGCGTTCTCTTGGGCGCTGCCATCATCACCATCGCCGGGCTTCTGGTGATCTGGAGCGAGAAGACCAAAAAATTTCTCTGATCACGCTTTCGTGGGCCATTTCCCCTGTGGGCATGATGGCTTCTGTTCTATATAAAGAACGGAAGCGGATCATCCAGCAAACGGGCGGATAAGCTCACGGGGGTCGAAATTCATGGGCGTCGAAGGCAAGGACAAGGCCAAGGCTTTGGAAGCAGGCGCCTTTGCGCTCTCTGGCCAGTTGGGCCGGGCGGTCATGCGGCTGCGCAAGGCCCATAGCATGTCCCTGTCCGAACTCTCCGACCATTCCGGCGTCGCCAAGTCCATCATCAGCCAGATCGAGCGCAACGAGACCAATCCGACGCTGGCGACCATCTGGCGCCTCGCGCAGGCGCTGGACGTCTCCATCGACCGCGTCTTGCAGGGCTCCGAGGACGAAGCCTTCATCGAAAAATCGACCCGCAACGAGACCCCGATCCTCGTTTCCGAAGACGGCAAGTGCCACCTCGCCATCATCGGCTGGATCAAGACCGTCGAATGGCTGCAGTGGTACATGTTCAGCGCCGAGCCTGATGGCGTGCTCGCCTCCGAGCCCCATCAGCATGGTTCGGTTGAATGTCTGTCGGTGCTTGAGGGCGAGCTGGAGGTTGAGGTCGCAGGCGTGCGCGAAACCGCCAAGGCGGGCGAGACGCTGCGTTACCGCTGCGACCGCCCGCATGTCATCCGCAACCTTTCGCCAGCACCGGCGCGCGCCACGATGGTCTGCATCCTGCGCGCGGCGGTCATGGAGTAGGCCTCAGGCCGCCTTGCCGCCCTGTTTTTGCTGTGGCGGCTGTTGTTGCGCGGTCTGGCCCGATGCGATCTGGGCCTTGGGCGCGCCCGCCTTGATCTCGATGGTCTTTTGCTGCTGTTTCAGGGCCGGCGGCTTCTTCACGTTGAGATAGAGCACGCCGTTTTCGAAATTCGCCTCCACGGCGTCGCCCTGCGGCTCGAAGGGCAGGTCGATTGAGCGGCGGAAGGAGCCGTAGCTGCGCTCCATCACATGCCAGCCCTTTTCTTCCTTTTTGCTTTCCTGCTTCTTCTCGCCGGTCAGCACCACCCGGGCGCCCTCGATCGAAAGCTTTATGTCTTTCTGGTCGACCCCGGGCAGTTCGGCCGTGATTTCGATCTGCCCATCGGTCTCGGCGATATTGATGGCGGGGACTTGCAGGCCACCTTCGGCCGCAGGCATCCGCTGCGAGAAGTCCTTGAATATCTCATCTATTTCGCGCCGCACCATACTAAAAGGGTCGGCGGTTTCCGGGCCGGTCCACAGGCTGGGAAATCTCATGGTGCTCTCCTGATGATCTGAGTCAGCACCCCCAGTTGAAAACAAACACGAATTTTCGTTTGCGGCTCTGATTTGAGACAAGGAGCTCGTGTCGCGCCCATAAAAAAACCGCCCCGGAACGGACAAGCCGAAGGGGCGGTTGAGGTGGTACCAGAGAATCGCGGGAGGGTTGCGATCTCCAGTGTGGCTCAATCAAGAGCTGACCGGACCATAGACGCACCATTGCTTCTTGTCACTAAAAAAATTAAAAAATCTCAATTAATAGGATTCAGTCCGGAAATCCTGTGGAAACGCCGATCATCGCCCGCTGTGCTCGGGGATTTGGGGCTTTGCGCCGAAGATCAATTGCTGCGGATTCTTCTCCAGCGACCGCACCGCACGGTTGAGTTCTTCAAGCGTTCTGCGCCCCTCGCTCGCCAGCGCTTCGTACTGGCGCAGGCCCGGCCCGGTGAACTGTTTGACGTTGGAGGCGATCTCTTTCGTGCGCAGGTCGAGGTTGTCCGCCAGCTGCCGCATCGACTTCGCCGCGTCCGCCAAATCCTCGAACATCCCCGTTCCGCTGGAGGCTCCCATAAGGCCGTCGATCTTGCCGGCTGCGGCGTTGAGGCGGGAGGTCAGCTCCCTCGCATCCTTCATGATGGCGTCGATATTGCCGCTGTTGCGGTCCAGCGTCTCGACGAAGGGCTTCAGGCTGCGGCTGACCTCGGTCAGGCTAGCCGTGAACTCCTGAATGCCGTTTGAATTGGCCGCCAGCGCTCCGGAAAACGCCTCAACGTTCCTGATGATGTTGGATATGGAGCCTGAGTTCTCGTCCACCAGCCGGTCCGTCTTGTCGAGCATCTTGTCGAGCTTGCCCGAGAGGTTTTGCATGGTGTCGAGAATGTTCTGGAAATCGGAGCGATCGGCGATGATCTCGGGCAGGGCCTCGCCTGTACGGGCCAGAGCGGCGGCGGAGGTCGAGCCGCCGGTCAGGGCTACCGAGGCGACGCCTGTGAGGCCCTGAAATTCGAGCCTTGCGCGCGTGTCTGACTTGATCGGCGTGCGCGGATCGATTTCGACAATCGCGTGAACGAAGGCCGGGTTGTCGGCGAGGTCGATCTTGGTCACTTCGCCCACGCGCAGCCCGTTGAAGAGAACCTGTGCGCCGCGCGAGAGGCCGGAGACCGAGCTGGAAAAAACGATGCGGAAGGTCGCCCGATTCGATGGTTTGTCGCCTCCTGAAAACCACAGCACAAAACCGAAGGCGGCCACGATCACGCTAAGGGTGAAGGCGCCGATGACAGCGTAATTGGCTTTGGTCTCCATGGGCGTAGAACTCCGGGCTGGGTCAGACCCTTGCAGCGATTGCGCGCGCTTTCAAGGCGGCGTCATCTGGGCCGCGCGTTTTCCATGAAAATAGGAGCGCACCCAGGGATGTTCGCTCGCCAGCATCTCAGCCACCGTCCCCGCCGCGATGACCTTGCCGTCGGCCAGCGCCGCGATCCGGTCGCAGATCGAATAGAGGCTGCCGAGATCATGGGTGACCATGAAAACCGTCAGCCCCAGCGTCTTTTGCAGCGTGGCGATGAGTTCGTCGAATTCGGCCGCGCCGATGGGATCGAGTCCCGAGGTCGGCTCGTCGAGGAAAAGAATGTCCGGGTCGAGCGCCAGCGCACGGGCGAGGGCGGCGCGCTTGATCATGCCGCCCGAAAGCTCCGAGGGAAACTTGTCGGCTGCGTCAGGGCGCAGGCCCACCATCGCGATCTTCAGCCGCGCCAGTTCATCCATGAGCCCTTGCGACAGGTTCAGATATTCGCGCATGGGCACCTGCACGTTCTGCAGCACCGTCAGTCCAGAAAATAGCGCGCCCTGCTGGAACAGCACCCCGCAACGCCGCTCCACCTCTTGCCGTTCGCGCGGGGGCAGGGCGTCGAGATCCTGACCGAAGAGCTGGATCTGACCGGCGCTCTTTTTCACCAGCCCCAGAATGGCGCGAGTGAGCACCGATTTGCCAGTGCCAGAACCACCGACAAAGCCGAGCACCTCGCCACGCATCACATCAAGATCAAGCCCGCGCAGGATCAGGCGCGAGCCGAAGCCCACCTCGACGCCACGTGCGCGAATGGCGATGGCGTCGCTAGGTGCAGTGATGGGCGCTGTGTCGCTCATGTCAGTATTTGATCGTTGCGAAGAACATGGCGAAGAGGCCGTCGATCACGATCACCATGAAGATTGCCTTCACCACGGATGCCGTGACGCGATTGCCTAAAGACTCCGCCGAGCCCTGTACGGAAAAGCCCTCGACTGCGGAGATCAACGCGATGACTCCCGCCATGAAAGGCGCCTTGATGAGGCCCACCAGAAAAGTGTTGAGCGCGATGGCGTTTTGAAGGCGGGCGATGAAGGTCGCGGGGCTTATGCCGCCGTAAGCCCACCCGACGACCAGCCCGCCGAAGATCGCCGCCATATCGGCGACGAAGGTCAGGAGCGGCAGGGCGATCAGCAGCGCCAGAAAACGCGGCACAACCAGCACTTCCACAGGATCAAGACCCATGACCCGCAACGCGTCGATCTCCTCGCGCATTTTCATCGCGCCGATCTCCGCCGTGATCGCCGAGCCCGAACGGCCAGCGACCATGATGGAGGTGAGGAGCACAGCGAGTTCGCGCAGCACGAGAATGCCGATCAAATCGACTGCGAAGGTCGCCGCGCCGAAGCGCTGCAACTGAAAGACGCCCTGCTGAGCGACGATGCAGCCCACGAGGAAATTGATCAGCGTGATGATCGGCAGGGCGCGAAGGCCGAAGCTGTCGAGATGAAAGACCACGGATGTCATACGCAGTCGTGAAGGCTTTCGCGCGATTTGCAGCAGAGCGTTGACGATCTGGCCGAGAAAGATCACGCCTGCATGAAGATCATCGACAATCCCTGCGACCCCGCGGCCGACCGTCGTCAGCAGCGCGACAAGAGCTGATCCGCGTTGTGGCTCTGCTTTCTCAAAGCTTCGATAGCGCGCTTCCTGCAGCAGGATTTCTTGTGCGCTCGTGGCTCCCTCGATCTTCGCCTCGTCGCCTGTTTTCGCCGCAGCGTTTGTGGCGCGATCGATGAGCCAGGCGCCAGCCGTATCCATGGCCGTGAGGGCTGACAGGTCAAGGATAAGGCTGTGCTGGTTCGCGGCGATGGTCAGCAGCGCGTTTGCCTGCGCCTCAAGCCCCGGCGCGTCTATGGTCCAGCGCCCCTTGAGGCGCAGCTTCAGCCCGCCCGATGAAGGCTCTGTCGCGAAGGAGGGGTCCATAGTCATTCGATCGCCCGGAGGGCCATGGAGCCCTATAGCTTTGTTTAAGACGAACCGTGCTTTGAAGTCGAGCCGGCACGGATTGGTCGGGCGCTTGTTTGGCTTTATGAACAATCAAATGCCGGAGGACAGGATGAGCGCATCAAAGGCCCGAGGCCTGAGCGTCAAGGTGGAGCGTTTCGACCTCGCCGCTCCCTTCGTGATCTCGCGTGGGGCGAAGAGCGTCGCCGAAGTCGTCACGGTGACGCTGGAGGAGGGGGCTTTCCAAGGGCGCGGCGAATGCGTGCCCTATGGGCGCTTTGGCGAGACCGTGCAGGGCGTCGTCGCGGCCATCGAGGGGCTGCGCGGTGCGCTTGAGGCCGGGCTGGAACGTGAGGCATTGCAGGCTCTTCTGCCAGCGGGAGCGGCGCGCAACGCCATTGATTGCGCTCTTTGGGATCTTGAAGCAAAGCGCAGCGGCACGCGCGTGCAGGACCTCGCAGGCCAGTCGTCTATCGCGCCAGTCATCACCGCCTACACCCTCTCGGTCGGCGCGCCGGAGGCCATGGCGGCTCAGGCTGCAATCCATGCCGAAAAGCCTTTGTTGAAGCTGAAGCTTGGTGGGGAAGGCGACGAAGCCCGGCTCGCCGCGGTGCGCGCCGCAGCGCCTCGCAGCGCGCTGATCGTCGACGCCAACGAAGCCTGGCGTCCGGAAGACCTCCCCCGCTTTTTCGCAGCCTGCGAGGCTGCGGGCGTGGGGCTTATCGAGCAGCCCCTGCCGCAGGGGCGGGACGAAGCGCTGGTCAGACGGGGGACCACCATTCCGGTTTGTGCGGACGAGAGCGTTCACGATCGGGCGGGGCTCAAGGCGCTGCGCGACCGCTATGATTTCATCAACATCAAGCTCGACAAGACCGGCGGTCTGACGGAGGCCCTTCTGTTAGCCGATGAGGCCGAGCGCCTTGGCTTTGGCCTTTTCGTCGGCTGCATGGTGGGCACATCGCTCGCCATGGCGCCAGCCCTGACGCTGGCCCCGCGCTGCCGCTTCGTCGATCTTGATGGGCCGCTGCTGTTGGCTCGCGATCGCGCGCCCCATCTCATCTATGACGCTTGCGTGATTCAGCCGCCTGCTTCCTACCTCTGGGGCTAAGGATCAGCAAAGAACGGTGGGCGGCGCTGTAACGGCGCTTGCTTCGGCTTCGCCTGTGCTGTTTTGCTCAATCGCTGCCTTTTGGCCTGCCGACTCTTTTGGAGCTTCCCGTGACCGCTGCCATGCTCACGACTTGCCGCCGCCATTGCGCGGTTGCGGTCGCGCTGTTGCTTGCGGGCTGCGCGAGCGCTCCGGACGCGACCTTCGATCTTTCGGCGGCGCAGTCGTTGAAGCCATTACGCGCTCTGCAGGGGCAATTGTCCGTGCAGGAGCCCACCGCGATGGCGCCGACCGACTCCGACCGTATCGTGGTGCGGCCGACGTCCGACACAGTCGCCACCCTCAGGGGCGCCCAATGGGCCGAGCGCCTGCCGCGCCTCCTACAGACGCGGCTCTTGCAGAGCTTTGAAAACGCACGGCTGCTGCGTTTCGTCGGGCGTCCCGATGGGCGCTTCGTCGCACAATTCTCTCTCAACACCGAGATTCGCCGGTTTGATGTGGATCTGAGCCAAGGCGAGGCGGTTGTCGAGATATCCGTCAAGCTGGTGGAGGAGGGGGCCGGGCACGTCGTGGCGGCGAAGATCTTCTCCGCGAAGAGGCCCGTAGCTGGCGACGATGGCTCCTCCGCGGCGGCTGCGCTGGATGGCGCACTTGGCGATGTGATGGGCGAGATCGTCGTTTGGACGGCCGGTCGCGCCTGAGAGGGCGCGTTCCCTTTTTCCTTCACACAATAAAAAAGGCGCGGTTTGAAGCCGCGCCTTTTTCAATTTATGTCGCCGAGCTTATTCGATGCGTCCGGCCGCATGGGCGAGCATCGTATAGACCTTGCCCTGATCGGAGATCAGATAGCTGCGACTCAGGTTTCCATCGCGGTCGTCGCGCGCGACATCGGTGAGGACGCGCTCGAATTCCTGCGTGTAGCGGTCAACGGTTTCGCGGAAATCGGGATCGGCGCCGTAGCGGCGACGGATTTCCTCGAAGGTCTGCTGACCCTGGCCCTTGTAGATGCGGCGCGAGAAGGCGCGGCGCTCGTTGCGGTAATAGCGATCCCAGGCGTCGACCACCGCCGCATGATCGATCATGCGCGAGATGTCATGCGAGAGCATGTCGAGCGACTGGGCAGGGCGCGGCTGCGTCTTGACGGGCGCATGGGCGTCTGCGTCGTCCTGCGAGGCGCGGGCGAGAAGATCGCTCATCCAGCCCGGACCGCGATCGCTCGTCGCGCCACGCGAGGGCGCCGCCACGGAGGGACGCACGCGATCCTCGGAGATCGCAGGGGCCGCCGGCATTTCGACGCGGGGCATGCGGGGCTTGTCGAGAGGACGCTGCGGCTCGATGCGGGGAGCCTCCATGCGCGTCTGCGGCATAGGCGCAGGCTCCGCAAGATCGAGGTTGCGGCCCGAGCGCTGCACGACTTCGGTCAGATCGCTCAAGGCCTTGATCTGTTCGGAGACGACGCGGCGCATGGCGGCGGCCTGTTCGGCCGACTCGCGCGGCAGGTCCGCCGCGCCGCGCTGCACTTCCTCGCGGGCGAGGTTGATCTCGTGATGGATCGCCTGCGCAACGCCCCGCATCTCTTCCGCCGAAGCGCGGAACCGCTCGAGCGCCTGGCCGAAGAGCTGCTGCACTTCCGAGCTCGCGGAATCATAGGCTGCGCGCATGGAGATGAGCGTGGCTTCTCGCTCCTTCGAAGTTTCGTCGCGCACGAGGGCGAACTTCTCGGCGAGCGTATCGACCACGCCATCGCTGGAGCGCGAAAGCAGATCGCCGATTTCGCGCGCGCGGCGCTCCGCGTCGAGGAACGAGCCCTCAAGGAGGTTATTGAAAGCCTTCATCACATTATCGATTTCGCCGGCCTTCTGGTCGACGTTCGACAATAGCTCATGCATCGTGCGGCGGCGCTCTTCGAGGCGATCCTCAAGCTCGCGCTGCGTGCGGTTGAGGTCGGCCAGCGTCTGGCCAAGCTCCGCATTGTGGCCGCGGATGTGTTCGCCCAGCTGATCGATGCCCGTGACCGTGTTGGAGGCGGTGTGGTTGAGCGTGTTGATCTGGAACGAGACAGAGCCGAGCGCGGTCTGCAGCTTCATGACGCTTTCGCTGAGCGAACCGTCGATGTTGCTGAGGTTCTGGTCGGTGACGCTGATCAGGCGATGCAGAGTGTCGCCGGTCGTCTCCAGCTTGGAGAGCGTGGCCGTGAACTCGCTCTCAAGCTGCGCGCCGAGGGTCATGAGGCTATGCGCAGAATTTGAAGCGCTCTGCTCGATGGCCTCGCGCAGGGTATGCGCGGTGACTTCCGAAACCTCGAGCAGACCGTTCGACGTCGCCGAAATGGCGTTGGTGAACTGATGCTGCTTTTCGGTGAGGTGATCGACGATGGCGCTGGCGCGCGTTTCGATCGTGTTCGTGACGATCTCGCCGAGCTTCACAACTTCGCTCGAGAGTTCGGCTCCCGTGGTCGAAACGCTGGAGAGCGTTTCGGTCATGCTGCGCGCCGTGTTGTCCAGCAGCGTGTGCAGCTCGCTGGCCCGGGCGCCCATGTTGTCGTTGACGAGGCGGCTGGCGTTTTCCAGCGTCTCGTGGATGAGGCGCGCATGCTCGGTGATGGCCTTGGTGATCTGCGAAGAGCGATCGTCCATGGAGCCGGCGCCGTCCTCGACGGCTTTCTGCAGCTCTTCGATGCGCGTTGCGAGGGTCTCGCCAAGCTCCTTGATCTTGTTGGCGAGAACCTCTTCCAGAGCGGCGGGGTCGAGCATCCCCTTGATCTCTTGCAGGCCGCCGCCAAGGCTGCGGGCGATCTCAAGGGCGTTGGTCGCCAGCGATTCCGAGAAGTTCTTCGAGCGGATGTCCAGCCCGGTCTCGATGCGCTGCACGAGGCTCTCGAGAGAGGTCGTGACATCCTGTGTGCGAACCGTGGCGCGCTGTTCGAAATTCTCGATCCTGTCGTCGAGACCCGTTTCGATACGCTGCACGAGCGTCTGAAGCGAGGTCGAGACATCCTGCGTGCGAATGGTGGCGCGCCGCTCGAATTCATCGACCTGTCTGTCGAAGACGGCGGAAGCTTCGCGGGTGCGGTCGCCGAGCTTCTCGTTGAAGGCGGCGCCGTGTGTGGTGAAGGTGTCTTCGAGGGCCGCGAGCTTGTCGTTGACGTCGACGCTGAAGCGGTCGGACTGCGCCGCAAGCTGATCGGCCAGCACATCGCCCAGCGAGACGACGCCGGTCTTGAAGTCGACGAAGCGCGATGAGAGGCTTTCGGCGACGCGTTCCGAATGGACGGCCATCGCCGAGATGACCTCGTTGGTCGCGTCCGCGAAATTGGCGCCAGCCACGCCCGCATGTTCGCCAAGCGCCTCGCGCAGGAACTGGCGATGTTCCTCGAGCTGATTGCTCATCTCGTGATGGACGGATGTGATTTCTTCGCGCGTCGAAGCCACGTGGCCGGCAAGCTCTTCGGTGACGCGTGCGCTGATGTCCAGCAGATCCTGGCCCGTGGTCGACAGGGTCGTGCGTGCGAGGTCGGCCTGCGCCTCGACCAGCTTGGCGATCTGTTCGCCGGCTTCGGCGAGGTCCTGGCTGCTCGACTGGATCGCGGCATGCACCGCTTCGATCCGCGAGCCGATGGTCGCCGCCACCTCGTCGCCGGCCTCGATGAAGCCACCACGCGAATCATGCAGCGCTTCGCGCACTGCGGTGATGTTCTCGAGCAGCGAGGCGATAAGGGCCTCGCCCGCCACGTTGAGCTGCGTCTGCTGTTCGATAAGCGCCGAGCGCGACGCCTCGGTGTGCTCAGCGATGGAGGCCGCGATCTGATCTCCGGTTTCGGCGACAGACTGCTGCGAGGCCAGCATGGAATCGCGCAGCAACTCCACGCGCTCTGAGAAGTTGCGCACCGAGTCGTCGCTGGCGTCGAGCAAGGACTGGCGAGCTGCTTCCGCGCTATCCACGAAGTTGCGCGCGGCATGGTCGTTCACTTCGGAAAGCGTGAGGCGCAGCGCATCGGTGCGCTCGGCGAAGAGGTTCACCGAATTGTCGCTGGTGTCGCTGAGCGCAAGCCGCAGGGCCTCGACACGCTCTGAGAAGGCGCGCGTCGACTCGTCGCTCACCTCAGTCAGCGATTGACGCGTTGTCTCGAATGCGGAGCAGACCTCGCCACTCTTTTCGGTCAGGGTCGCCGAGAGATTTTCGCCGGTCTGGGCGATGGTCGTCTGTGAATCGTTGAGAATTTCACGCAGGGCGACAGTGCGGTGCGCAATGGCGGATTCGACATGCGCGGCGGCGTTCAGGATCTCGTCGCGCGAAGCGGCGATCGCCTTGCTGAGGGCCAGAGAGCGCGTGTCAATTTCACCGGAGACTTCCGAGCCTGCGGCCGAGATCGTCGCGCGCGCATCGTTGACGGCGTCGCCGATGGCTTTTCTGTAGTCCTCGAGCGAGGCCTGCAGTGCGGTGTTGGCCACAGCCAGGTCGTCGCCCGTCACGCGTACAGTCTCGTTGAACGCGCTGACGCGCGCTTCAAGCAGGGACGACACGTTGTTGCTCGTCTCGGTAAGCTGATCGCGCGAGATCAGGAAGATGTCAGAGACCTTCTTCACGTTATCGGCCAACGCGCTTTCGATCTCCGCGCTGGTCATGGTGAGGTCTGTGCGCGCACGGCTGGTCAGTTCCTCCAGCTCGCGGTTGCGCGAAATGAAGAGTTCTTCCAGATGCTTGTTGTGATCGTTCAGGGCCTGGGCCGAACCCTCGAAGATCTGCGCGGCGCTGCTGGTGCGCTCGGCGAGCATTGTGGCGATACTGTCGGATGACAGGGCGAGCGTGCTGGCCAGGTCCGCGCGGGCGCGTTCGGTCAGGTCTTCGAGTTCGCGGTTGCGGGTGTCGAAGAGCGCTTCGAGATGCTTGTTGTGGTCGATCAGCGCCTGCGTCGAGGTCTCGAAGATCGCCTGCGCGTTTCCGGTGCGCTCGGCGAGCATCGAGGAGATGCGCTCGCCAGAGGTCGTAAGCGTGGCGGCGAGTTCCTGGCCCTGAATGATGACCGAGCTGTTGATGCTCTCGCTGGTTTCGGCGAAGCGCGCGATAAGGCCCGCGCCGCGCTCGGAAATCGTGTCGGCGATTCGGGTGGCGGCCGAGTCGATGCGTTCGCCAATGGCGTTGGCGGAGGCCTGCAGCTGATTCTCAACCGATTCGGCGCGCTCGTTGATCGTGGAATCGAACAGCTTGGTCGAATCGAACAGGCGGTTGGTTACGGCGTCGCCGGTTTCAGTCAGCTTCTGGATGAAGCTGTCGCCCTGGATGCCCAGGGTCGTCAGCAAATCTTCGCCAGCGCCGCGCAGTTGCTGCGAAATGTCCTCGGCGTGGCCGGACAGCAGCGCGTTGACGTGGACGCCAGCCTCGTTGACCTGTTCGGCGATGCGCGATCCGGCCTGTGCGACCTCGCGGGAAATGATTTCCTGCGCGCCGGCCACGGACTGACGCACGCGGTCCGCATTGGTGACGATGGCTTCACGCTCAGACGAAAGCTCGTCGATGAGGGCGCGCATGCGCCGCTCGTTTTCGGCATAGGAGCGTTCGAGGTTCGAAACCTCGTTATGAACCATGAGTTCAAGCTCGCCGGCGCGCGCAAGCGCGCGCTCCACGCCATCGCCCATCGACGCGATTTCGCGGCGGATCGCCTGAGACAGGATCATCACCTGTTCGGTGGTGAAGCTGTCGGGGTCGGCCAGCCGAACCGCGACTTCGCCCATTGAGCGTGCGGTATGGCGCATTTCCTGGATGCGCTGGGTCAGCGTGCCGACGAGGAAGAAGAATGCCGAGGGGCCGAAGGCCGTCAGCGCCAGAAGGGCTGCGCCCGAATGCCCAAGAGCGGCGGTCCCTGCGCCAAGCGCGTAAACGCCCACCATGGCGAGCCAGCCCGCAGAGACGCCGGCAGCAGCGTATAGAGGCGTGCGGCTCGGGCGATACTGGAGAGCCTGGAGAAGCTGGCCGACCGAACGACGATCGTCATTGGCGGCGCGGGAATTGGGCGAAACCTGAGGAGCGTCGAGATCGCCCCGGCGGCGGCCAAAATCGGACGAGTCGGAGCGGCGAGCAAAATCCTGGGAATCATCGACTTTTGGTAGGCGCAGCGAGTCCGTGCGGCGGGAATCGGGTTCGTTCCTGAAGTCCTGAGGGGCGAGGTTCAGGGCCTGTTCGATCGCAGACATAGTCGCGTCCGCGCCGTCCGACTTCCCATCGGAGGCGATCATAGGATCTATGCGCGCGCGCAGGGCGCGGATGCGATCTTCGACCTGAGCAGCCTCGGATTCCTCCGTGGGCTTCTGTTGTGTCGCCATATCAAACCGCCTCACATAAGCATACGCATCAACCGCCGGTTCTGGCGGCTCCAAACCAACAGTCGAGGTGGCCTCCCGACAGTCAGCTTTTTAACCATTTGGAAATGTACCCGCCGGCTGGGCGAATTGAAACATGTGACCCTAGGTAAACGTAAACGTCGTTAACGCCCGCTCGCTATAGGACAAGATTCTTCCAGCCAGACTCCACCTTTCCTATCCTCAACTTCCCTTTTCAATCGGGGAATACAAGCGTCGCCATACCTTTATGCACAAATTTCGGGGTTTTTGCGGCTTTACGGCCTTCGCCGGTTTCGAATGCGCCTCTCGCCAAGACCGGTACTCTTTTGATATGACGAGAAGCGGCCTTGCCGTTTCCTTTTTGCGCGATTGCGCGCCTTGCGAGTTAACCTGATGACCAAGATCACTTTTGTCGACGCCTCCGGTCAGTCCCGCACCATTGATGCCGAAGACGGCTCCACGGTCATGGAAGCCGCCCTGAAAAACGCCATTCCGGGCATCGAGGCGGAATGCGGCGGCGCCTGCGCCTGCGCCACCTGCCATGTTTATGTCGATGAAGCGTGGATGGAGAAGCTCGGCAAGGCCGAACAGATGGAAGAAGACATGCTCGACTTCGCCTTCGACGTGCGTCCGACCTCGCGCCTCTCCTGCCAGATCAAGGTGCGCCCTGAAATCGACGGGCTCACGGTCAGCACCCCCGAGAAACAGGGTTGATCAGTCAGATATAATCACATTTTATTTTTGTGATTATATCTGCTTTCCAAATTTTTAATGTTGAATTATGAAGGCGGCGGCTTTGGCTGCTCCGCCTTCATGGCGGCCAGTCGGCTTTGATTGGTTCGGAGGCCGCGCGCCCCGACAGCGCAATGGAACGGGACATCATGAGCGAGATCATCAAGACCGACGTTGTGATCGTGGGCGCTGGCCCCACGGGTCTCTTCGCCGTGTTCGAACTGGGCCTGCTGGACATCAAGGCCCATCTGATCGACATCCTGCCCAAGCCCGGCGGCCAATGCGCGGAGCTTTATCCCGAGAAGCCCATCTACGACATTCCCGGCTTCCCCATGATCACGGGGCAGGGGTTGGTGGACAATCTTCTCCAGCAGATCGAGCCTTTTGGCCCGACCTTCCATTACAATGAGATGGTCGAGGGGCTTGAGGTGCTCGGCACGCCCGAGGCGCCGGCCTTCCGTGTGCGCACCGATGGCGGCAAGGTCTTCGAGACCAAGGTTGTCATCGTGGCTGCTGGCGGCGGCTCGTTCCAGCCCAAGCGTCCCCCGGTCGCCACGATCGAGGCCTATGAGCACAAGTCGGTCTTCTACGCCGTGCGCAAGATGGAGGATTTCCGCGACCGCACGGTGCTGATCGTGGGCGGCGGCGATTCCGCGCTCGATTGGACGCTGAACCTGCACCCAATCGCAAAGCGCGTCATTCTCATGCACCGCCGCGACGAATTCCGCGCCGCGCCCCATTCCGTCAATGCCATGCGCGAACTCGTGGCCAGCAAGCAGATGGATCTCCTGATCGGCCAGATCGCCGGCCTTAGGGGCGAGGACGGCCAGCTGAGCGCCGTCAGTGTCAAGACCGCCGATGGTGTGACGGACATCGCCTGCGACCGCATGCTTCCCTTCTTCGGCCTCACCATGAAGCTCGGCCCCATCGCCGATTGGGGCCTTAACCTGCATGAGCAGCTTGTGCCGGTCGATACGGAGAAGTTTGAGACGAATGCGCCGGGCATCTTCGCCATCGGCGACATCAACACCTACCCCGGCAAGCTCAAGCTCATTCTCTCGGGCTTCCACGAGGCGGCGCTGGCGGCGCAGAAGGCGCATCGCTACATCTATCCAGATAAGAAGCTGCACTTCCAATACACGACGTCCTCCACCAATTTGCAGAAGAAGCTCGGCGTCGCCTGATCAAAACTCCAGTGCGGAAGCGGGTGCGCTCATGACTGTTTCCGCCCTGTCCCAATGGCTGCCCTGGACCGACCGCGCAGGCCGGACCTCCTGGATCAAGCTCGCGACCTTCCTCGCGCTGCTCGCCCCGGCGGTCTGGATGGCGGCCGAATGGCGCCTTGGACTGCTCTCCCCCAAGCCCGTCACCGATCTCGTGCGCGAGAGCGGCGATTGGGCCATACGCATCCTCGTTCTGTCACTGGCGGTGACGCCGCTGCGCTATGTTGCGCGCTTCAATCGCGTCATTCTCGTGCGGCGCATGATGGGGCTTGCGGCGCTTTTCTATACCCTGCTGCATATCGCGCTGTGGTGCGTCGACCTGCGCTTCGCATGGTTGCGCATCGCCACGGAACTGTTCTTGCGGCTGTTCCTGACGGTGGGGCTCGTCGCGACGCTGATCATGATCGCCCTTGGCGTGACGTCGAATGATTGGAGCATCCGCGAGTTGGGCGCTGTGCGCTGGAACAAGCTGCACGCTT
Organism: Beijerinckiaceae bacterium; assembly: GCA_947455285.1. Taxonomy (GTDB): domain Bacteria; phylum Pseudomonadota; class Alphaproteobacteria; order Rhizobiales; family Beijerinckiaceae; genus Terripilifer. Next base: position 19,983 of record CANGOK010000014.1, read on the forward strand.
GGGTCTATGGCGCGACCTTTCTGAGCCTCGTTCACTACTTCATGGAGGTGCGCCTCGACGCCAGCGAGGCTGCGCTGATGTGCGGCTATTTCGTCCTGCTGATGAGTTTTCGCGAAATCCGCAAACGCGCGACGCCGGGCTTCGTGAACCTTGCGCTGGCGGCCCTCGTCTGCGCGGTGGCGACGGGCCTGATCGAGGGGCTGTATTACGCGCTTTCCACAAGCGTGCCAGTGTTGCGCGTGCTCATGGCGAATTTCGATGTGAGCTATCGGGTGAGCCCGGCCCTCTGGGTTCTGGGCGTGGGCCTTTGCGTGGCTGTTCTGGCCCATCTTCGCGAGCGCTTCGGGCCGAAGCCGGTGCGGGTGGCGCGGGCGTAAGGCCCTTGCTACTTCCCGCCAAAGAGAAACGGCGCCACATCCCGAACGCCGGGAGTCTTTCTGATTACGAATGGCATGGGACGGCAGACCGCCATGGCTGAGAGGCCGATGCGGGTGGTGAGGGCGCCGTTGGCCATGCCTTCGGCGACCTTGGTGGAGACCTTCGCCATCAGGCCGTCGCCGAGGAGTTGTTGCGCCAGCGTTTCGCCCGCCGCCATGCCCCCGGTCAGCACGAGATGGCCGCCGACTGAACGCGCAAGCCGCAACATGCCGATCATGCCAGGGCGCCCGCCATAGATCTCCGCCATGCGGCGAATGAGGCGCACAGCTTGTGCTCCGACGAAAATAATGTCGAGCACAGCGCGCGGGCTCATGGCGGTGATGGTGCTGACTCGTCTCGCTGCGCCCGCGATTTCGCGCATCGCTCGTTCATCGAGCGGGGCCATGAATTGTCGTTCAGCTATGTCGATGAGATCGCGGCCGTCGATGATTTCGCGGGACAGCTCGCTCAAGGCTGCGCGGGCGTTCGCAGCATTGGGCCGTGCTGCGTAGAGTTTGGAGAGGTCATTCGTCAGCGCACGGGCGGCCGCGCCGTCATCATCCGCGCGGGCTCTGGCGAAAGCCATATGCATGGCGGCGATTTCACGCTGGCGCATAAGGCCCGCGATTTCGCGCCAGACGAAGACCGCCAGCGCCGCGCAGACGCAAATCATCAAGGCGAGGCCGATCCATCCCAGCGCCGCCGAGCGGGCGAAAAACGCCTCGATCACGCCGATCAGCCAGACTACGAAGGAAAGCCCCAGCAAAGCACCCAGCGACGACCAGAACAAAAGCCCCCAGCTGAAGCCCTTGCGCGCCATGACGCCCTGTTTCTGCGCCGCTTCGATGGCGACTTCCTCGGGCGCCATCGCTCGCGCCTCGAATGCGTCCGCCTGCAATTCGATGGTCGCTTCATCGAGGCGGAAGGCGCGCGGGCGCATTTGTTCATTTGCGGTCATGCGAGCTTGTCTCCGAGGAGGAACTGCAAGGCGCGGTCGAGCCGGATATGGGGCAGGGGCGCGTCGGACGAATTGGTCACTGGCGGGCGAAAGCGCAGGAAGCGATAATCCGCCTCGCCATCAGGGGCGCCGAGGCCTTCGCCACGAAAGGCCGCGCGCGGGTCGGTCGGCAGATCGCCTGGAAAGATCGCCGCTTCGCTAGATCCGTCGAAGATTTCGCCGCCAAGACGTTCGCCCGCCAAAGGCGTTCCCACGATGGCGTCGAGATTGCGTCCGTGATGCGTCACACTTGCTTCGCGCGTGGCGCGCACGGCCGCCATGGCGATCACGTCAAAGTCCACGCCGCCAGACTGCGCGCGCGTGATGGCGCGGCCGACGAGATGGCGCAGGATCGCCTCAAGCGCGTCGTGACTTCTGTGATGTAGATGGTCGGCCTTAGTTGCGGCGAAGAGGACGCGGTCGATCTTCGGGCGGAAGATCTGCGTCAGCAGATTTGAGCGGCCTACCCGAAAGGCGCTGAGGACATCGCTCAGCGCAGTCTCGAGATCGCGCACTGCGGCGGGGCCGGAGTTGAGCGCGCTCAAGGCGTCCACCAGTACAATTTGCCGGTCGAGCCTGGCGAAATGATCGCGAAAGAAGGGCCGCACGACATGGGTCTTATAGGCCTCGAAGCGCCGCTCCATCAGGGCGCCGAGCGAGCCCGCGGTATTGGTCGCCCCTTCAGGCAGCGGAGAGAAGGTCAGCGCGGGCGAGCCATCGAGATCGCCGGGCATAAGAAAACGCCCCGGCGTGAGGGCCGAAAGCGCGAAGGCTTCCGCCTTCGCCCCGCGCAGATAGGTGGTGAACAGTTCCGCCGCCTGCCGGGCCGTTCCTTCGTTATGGGGCGCTTCCGGATCAAGCGTCGCGAGATAGCCTCGCCATGGGGCGGCGATGCTTGCGCGCGAGGCTGCGGCGGCGGCCTCCAGCGTCTCGCGCGACCATTGCGCATAGGTCTTTTCCAGCAACGGCAGATCGAGCAGCCATTCGCCGGGATAGTCCACGATGTCGATGGTGAGTTCGCTGCGTCCCTTCCGCCAGCCGCTCGCGCGCTCGAATTCGAGCGCCAGCCGCAGTTGCGAGATTTGCCTGGTGGATTGAGGCCAATGACGCGCGCCTGTTCCTTCGGCTTCCCCGCTCAAGGCGGCGAGATGTTCTTCGTAAGCGAAGCTCGGCACAGCATCATCCGGCTGCTGTTCCAGCCTTGCGCCAATCAGCCGTCCTTCGGCCTGAGCGCGCAGGACCGGCAAGCGCGCGCCTCGGATAAGGTTATGGACAAGCGTAGTGATGAAGACTGTCTTGCCGGCATGGGATAGGCCGGTGACGCCGAGCCGCAGGCTCCCGCCCGTGACAAAATCGGCCAGACTGCTGGCGGCGGCGCGGGCGTCTTGGGCGAGGTCTGAGAGTCGAAGCACGGCGGGACCTGATAGAAGCGTACTCTGTCATCTATGCACGAGGAGCCGCCTCCAACAGCCCACCTTATGGATTCGCCGCCTCGCTGCTCGCCCGCGCCTGACGCAGCGCTTCCATCGCGCGTTCGATTCCCGCAGCGATTACAGCCTTGTCCGCGCGCAGCGGGCCGATTTCGACAGCGGACATATTTTCCATCACGCGGGCAAGATTGGGCGTCGGCTCGCCATCGGGGGTGAAGAGCGCGAGATCGTCGTCAGGCGAGGCCACGACGCCCGCGCTCGCCTTCAGAGCGTAATTGGCCAAGCGAGCGACCTCGCTCCCGCAGTTGGTGACGGGGCGCAAAGGTTCTGGCCGCACAGGCTCAAGGCTTGGCATGGCGAGCGAGGCGAGCTTGAGTTCGGGCATGGCCATGGGCTTCTCGCCCAGCCCCACGGCGATGCTCGGCGCGCGCATCATCGTCGGCAGAGACGCAGCGATGCGCGAGCGGGC
>CANGOK010000015.1 GCA_947455285.1 Beijerinckiaceae bacterium
CAGCATGAGGTCGCGGTTTTGCTCCCACAGGCTCAGATATCGGCGGAACTTGCGCACCCTTGCGACATGGCTCGGGGAGACGCAATCCACCATGGTGCGGCTGATGGATGCGTTGACATCGATCGCCGGAAAGATGCCTTGCTCTGCCTGTTTGCGGGACAGAACGATATGTCCATCGAGAATGGCGCGCGCCGTATCGACGATGGGATCGTTGGTGATGTCGTCGCCGTCGGCCAAAATGGTGTAGACGCCTGTGATGCTGCCGCCGGTTTGCGCATCAAGACCGGCGCGTTCCAACGCCGAGCCAATGAGCGAAATGACGGAAGGCGGATAACCCTTGGTCGTCGGATGTTCGCCCAAGGCGAGGCCCAATTCGCGCTGGGCATGGGCGACACGCGTGAGGGAGTCGATCATCAATAGGACATGCTTGCCCCGTGATCTGAAATATTCGGCGTATGCCGTAGCGCGATGCAGGCCGCGCAGTCGCAGCACCGGCGATTGATCCGCAGGCACAGCCACGACAGTCGTATGGGCGAAAGAGGGCGCCGTGGAGAGCTCCTCGACGAAGCCGGCGACTTCTCGCCCGCGCTCGCCGATGAGGCCGATGACGACGACTTCCGCTTCAGTATAGCGTGCTATGCAGGACAAGAGCGATGATTTGCCCACGCCGCTGCCCGCGATAATGCCGATCTTCTGGCCGCGTCCAACGGTGAGCAAGCCATTCAAGGCGCGCACGCCGACATCAAGCGTCTCGCGCACGGGACGCCTGCGCAATGGATTGACGCGCTCGCCCCGCAAAGGCCAATGGTCGTTGAGATAGGCGGGAGAGAGCCCATCGAGTTCCGAGCCTGCGCCATCGAAAACGCGGCCGAGAAGACCATCGCCGACTTGAACGACATCGGCGCGTTGGACGGTTTCTACACGAGCGCCAGCAAGAAGAGGCGCAGCGCCGCCTGTCAGAACCATTACAGTATAATTGTCGAGAAAGCCGATGACCTCGGCTTCCGCCCAACCGCCATTCTCACAAGCCACGCGGCATTCAGTGCCAACCGAGGCTGGGAACGAGCTGGCATGGACGATCTGTCCATCATAGCGCCGTACGCGACCGGCGGCGTTCGTGACTCGGCTGGCCTTCATGCCCTTAAGGCGCCGATCAAGAACAGCGGTCATATCTTGCATTTTCAAGACCCCCGACTGTCGGTCAATACTGGAGCGTCTTCGTAATCAAGATCACGCGATGATAGATGGAAAACGCCCGATTGAAGGGCGTCGTCCTCGACGATGCGGATCTTTTCGAAGATTTCGTTTTCTTGCATGAGCCCATGAAGCGTCAGCACATCATGAGGGTTCATCGCCAGTGTGAAATCAGCGCCGGCCTTGGTGAACATTTCCGCGGCGGTCTTGATCCGCTCAACAAAGACTTCGGGCATCTCTGCAAAGACAGCGCCGAAGAGATCCTGAGCGATGCGACGGACATGATGCGCCATGATGTCAGCATTACGCTCTACCGCATCGGCCGCCAGCGTTGTGATTTGCGCTTCAAGTTTGCGCAGCGTCGATAAAGTCGCGCTGAGTTCTCGCCGGGTGGCGTCCACGCCCTGCTGATAGCCGAGGGCTCGTCCGTCCTCGCGCGCCTGGTCGATGGCGGCGATGATCTCTTCGGGCGTTGGGCCAGGAGGCTCTGGCGGCGGCGGGGGCTTGGGAGGCGGGGCGGAAGGGCGGGGCGGGGGCGGCGGCGAAGCCGCATTGTTTGGGGCCTCCGATACGGGAGGCTGGCCTACTTCAGCTCCAGCGTCCGCGACCGCATCCGATGGTGGCGTTTCGCCACCGGGGGCCGTTTGCTCCTCAGCGGTAGTTTCTTGCGCGGGGGCGGGGGCTTGCTTGGTTGGCGCAGGCTTGAAGCTGTTGCGCCCCCACGGCACGAATTCGGCGTCCGGGTCGGGACCGTAGCGGTTTTCCTCGAGGTACTCGCCGCCCTTGGGCAGCAAGCCCGCGATCTCCGATAGCGTGATGGGGCGTTGTTCTGGGTCAGACATAGTCTTCGCCACGTCCAGCCAGGACCATCGTGCCAGCGTCCGACAGCTTGCGGGCGATCGCTACGATACGCTTTTGCGCTTCCTGCACTTCGGTCACGCGCATTGGCCCCTTCGCTTCCATTTCGTCCACGATGGCGGCGGCGGCGCGCTGCGACATACAGCCCAGGATCTTGTCGCGCAGACGTTCGTCCGCACCCTTGAGCGCGATGGCGAGGTCTGAGGGCTCGACGTTGCGCATGAGAACGCCAAGGTTCTTGTCGTCGACCGCAAGCAGGTTGTCGAAGACGAACATGTTTTCCTGAATGGCGGTCATCAGGTCCTTGTCCAGCTTGAACAGGTCCCTCATGATCCGACCTTCCTGCGCGGCTTGCGTGAAGTTCATGATCTTGGCGGCGGCCTTGATGCCGCCGATCTTCGAGGCGCGCAGCGAGGTGTTGGCCTGGAACTGGAGCTGCATCACGCGCTCAAGCTGCTCGATCGCTTCCGGCTGCACCGAATCCAGCGTCGCGATGCGATGCAGAACCGCATGCTGAATGTTTTCGGGAAGTAGGATCAGCACGTCGGCGGCGACAGCGTAATCAAGATGCGCGACGATGAGGCCGATGATCTGCGGATGTTCACCTTCGATCATTTCCGCGATGGAGCGCGCATCCATCCACTGAAGGATTTCGATGCCCTTGGCGCTGCTTGAAGGCGTGATGCGGGTGAGCACGCTGCCCGCCTTGTCTTCGCCAAGCGCTTTCACGAGCATTCGGCGAATATAGGCGTCGGCGCCAAGGCCCACGCTCGTCTGCGCCTTGATGATCGCAAGGAACTCATCGAGCACAACATTGACGGTGCGCTGATCGACTTCCGTAACGGAATACATCGCGCTGCCAAGTTGCTGAACCTCACGTGGGGTGAGGTTCTTCATGATTTCCGAGGCTTCATCCTCGCCCAGGAGCAGCATAAGGATGGCGCACTTTTGCGTACCCGACAGAAGTCGGATGGCGTCGTCATCAGCTTCGGGAGGTGTCGCGACTGCTTCAGCCATGATCTATATCGCTCGCTTGAGTTAGTTCAGATCGCGTTGGATGAGGGACTTGAGCACTGCGGTGACGCGGGTGGCGTCGTCGCCGACCAGCATGCGGATCAAGGTGACCTTATCATCGTAGGTGTTGGCGGTGTCCAGCATGTCGGCGGAGATCGCCGGCTTCTTCGGCTTCAGCCTCGCCTTGATCTGTTCGAGGCTTTCACCTTCACGCACCTCGATGGTTTCGCCATCGCCGAGCACCGGTTCATCAGCACGCATGGAGGCTGTCATGTTGCGGTCGAGCAGGCGTTCGAGGAAGGGCTTGAGGGCGCCAAGAACAACCACGCCGAGGATCAGGACGATGGCGATCTGCTTGATGGCGTCCTCAAGCCAGGGGGCGTCATACCAGCTGCGACCCTCATACTTCTTTTCTTCCGCGAAGCTGCTGGAGATGATCGTGAGCTTGTCGCCGCGATCGGCATTGTATCCAATGGCTTCTTGCAGCAATTGCGTCAGGCGAGTCTTTTCCTCGTCGCTGATGGGCTTTTCGACCACTCTGCCATTTTCGTCGATGGTTGTGCCGGAGCGAAGCACGACTGCAAGACTCAGGCGCTTGATGTCGCCAGTAGCGCGACGTGTCGAGCGGATTTCCTTGCTGACTTCGAAGTTGCGGACAGTAGTGCTCGACTTGTTGCGGGCCGTATCGCCAGAAGCGGCGGAAGCGTTCGCAGGAGGCGTCGTGGTGAGCGCCGGGGTCGTGGGAGGCGAATTCGACGTTGCGCCAGGGACGCCGCGGGCTTTGCCTTCAGCCGATTCCTGAACGGATTCCTGCTGGCTGCGCAGGATCTGGGTCGACGGATCGAAAATTTCGTTTGTCTGCTCGGTGCGCGTGAAGTCAATGTCCGCGTTCACCTCAGAATTGAAGTTTCCGATGCCGATGATGGGCGTCAACAGATTAGCGACGCGCTCACGAAGGATCTTTTCGACCTGGCTCTTGTATTCAAGCTGCTGCGACGACAGGCCCATTTCGGTGTCGCGGTTCGGGCTGGTCAGCAGGCCGCCGGACTGATCGACGACAGTCACGCTGGCCACCGGCATGTAAGGAACGCTTGAACTCACCAGATGGGTGATCGACTGCACCTGACCAATGGAAAGGCCGCGGCCAGGCGCGAGTTTGAGGAACACGGAGGCGGAAGGCGGCGTCTGATCGCGTACGAAGGCCGAACGTTCGGGAAGCGCAAGATGCACGCGTGCGCCTTCAATATCGCGAATTTCCATGATGCTTCGCGCAAGCTCGCTTTCTTGCGCCTGCTTCAGCTTGACCTGCTCCACCGCGCGGCTTGCGCCCAGCGGCAATTGGGTCAACAAATCATACCCGGTGACTGACGCCTTTGGCAGGCCTGCAGCAGCGAGCTGCATTTTGGCCCGATAATAATCGTTGCGCGGCACCATGAGTTGACCGGTGGCGGCGTCGAGTTTTCCCTTGATGCCCTGGGCCTCCAGGTTCTGCATGACGAGCGCTTTGTCTTCCTCGCTCAGATGAGGAAAGAGCTGCGTCATAGCAGGCTCGCGCATCGTAAAGATGGCTGCAAGGCCCACGATCATAATCAGACCCACCAGAATGATCGGCGTGGACCGAACGATTGCAGGCTGCCTCAGAAATTCCTGGGCGCCGGCCAGACCCCGCGCTAGCTGGGGTCCAAGCAGGCCCAAGCCAGGCGGCGTCTGAGTTGCAACAGGGTTGATGTCTGACACTGACGTCATCTCCAGGAAGAGGTTTTATATGCAGGCCTGATCAGACAGGCATTGACATGATGTCTTTGTATGCGCTGAGCAGTTTGTTGCGGATCTGCATGGTCGCTTCGAATGCGAGCGACGCCTTTTCACGGGCCAGCATCACTTTGGTGACGTCGACTTCCTTGCCGCTTTCGAAAGCCTGAGCAGCGCTGCCCGCTTCAACCTGCGCCTGCGCGACTTGCGCGAGGGCGGCGTTGAAGTGGTGCCAGAAGTCGTTGTTCGACGCAGTGCCGGACTGCAGCTTCTGCTGGACGTTGCTTTGTATTTCGCGGGTGAGATTTATGACATTAGCCATGATGTTTTCTCCTCAGACGACAGCTGCGAGACGGCGGGGAGCCAGCTCTATGACTTCAAACATTTCCTGGACCTCGAGCATGAGATGCTCGCCCCGGATTTGATCTCCACCTGAAAGCACCAGTGCACGCTGCAGTACGTTCTCAAGTTCACGCACGTTGCCAGGCCATGCATGCGCTTCGAGCTTCTGAATCGCTTCTTCAGTCAGTTCGGGCATCTTGGCGAAGCCGCCGGCATGTTTGGCCAGCAGACTGACAGCGATTGGCAGGATATCGCCGGGCCTCTCCTCGAGCGCCTTGGTCACGAGAGGGAAGACGTTGAGGCGATAGTAGAGATCCTCGCGGAAGCGCCCCGCCTTCACTTCGTGCAGCATGTAGCGGTTCGAAGTGGCGATGACGCGCACATCCACGGGAACAGGTTTGGCTGCGCCCAGCGGCGTGACTTCCTTCTCCTGCAACACGCGCAGGAGCTTGGCCTGCAGAGGCAGGGCCATTTCGGAAATCTCGTCCAGAAGCAGGGTGCCGCCATCGGCCGCACGGAAGATGCCCTTGTTGGGATGATGCGCGCCGGTGAATGCGCCGCGCTCATAACCAAAGAGCAGGGCTTCCAGCATCGTATCGGGGACGGCCGCGCAATTCACCGCAATGAACGGATTACGGTTGCGCGGGGAGGCCTTATGAAGGAAGCGAGAGAGGACTTCCTTGCCGGTTCCCGTCGGGCCGACCAGCATGACCGTCACGTCGCTTGCGGCCACACGGCGGGCGAGGCGCAGGAGATTGAAGGTCGATGGATCGCCTGCGGCGGCGCTCTGGTCCTCGTCGAGGAAGCGTGCTACCACTTCTGCCGTGAACCGCCAATTATTGTCGGCCGGCCGGACATGCAGGGTGCTTCCGTTGAATTCGCACTTCAACGAAAAGCCCTTTCCTCCTTCGGTAAGGACGACGATGCGTTCAGCCTTGAGCTGGCGGCACCATTTAACAAAGCCAGTCGCGTCTGCGGCGAGCTTTTTGGCGACAGCGTAGGACATCAGCAGGCCGCATTGCGGCCATGTTGGTTGCACCGCGCTTAGTTTGCCGAGCGTCGTGGTGTGGGTCTCATACCCGCGATTGTGCAGGTGAGTGATCCAGGCCTCGGAGTCGGCCAATCCGTCGGTGACACAAAGAACTGCGCTCACGGCATTTCCCTTCCTATTCGCGCTTCGCAGTACGAAAAGCAACGGCTGAGCCAGAGCTGTAATTTTATTGTTACGTTAATTGATTAGTGTTTCTATTTTCATCCTTCTGTCTGTTTTTTAACGATTTTTTAATAAAACCCATTCTGGTGCAAAGTTGTTGATGGCGATCTTATTTCTCTTTTTCTGATGCCATGCACTAAATTGCGTCGCATCTCCGACCGGTCATTCTTGATTGTCCGACAGTTCCCAGTCAAAAACTCGACATGCTTAATTTAAGCCGTCCGAGATTCGACATTCGACGTCCTCTGGGTGCGATAACCGCATGACCAGGGAAGAGGTGCTCAGCTATCTTGAACTGCCAAGTTCGGCGATGCGTGAGGCGCTCGACCTCATTTTGCGCGTCGCACCTTTGTCGACGTCGGTCTATATCAGTGGGCCCTCAGGCAGCGGCAAGGAATTCGCCGCGCGCGCTGTTCACGCATTCTCCAATAGAGCGGCGGCGCCTTTTGTAGCGGTGAACTGCGGCGCCATTCCGCGTGAGCTTCTTGAAAGCGAACTGTTTGGTAGCGAAAAGGGCGCTTATACAGGTTCTGTCCGCACGCGCCCGGGTCTGCTTGAGCAAGCTGCCGGCGGCACTTTGTTTCTGGATGAACTCGGCGACATGCCGCTCGACATGCAGGTGAAGCTGCTTCGTGTGCTGGAAGATCGTCGCTTCACCCGCGTTGGTGGTTCCCAAGAGATTAAGGCAGATGTGCGGCTTGTCTGCGCCACGCATCGCGATCTCATGAAGATGGTGGAGCAGGGGCAGTTTCGCGAAGATCTGTTTTACCGCATCAATGTCTTTCCAATCGCCATGAAGGGGCTTGATGATAGGCGCGAAGATATTCCGCGGCTTGTCGAACTTATATTGAAGCGCTTCCGCGGACATGGCGTCGGCGAGGCACCGAAGTTTCAACCGTCTGCGATTTCTGCGCTGCAGGCCGCATCCTGGCCTGGAAATGTGCGTCAACTTCGCAATGTGCTTGAACGTTGCTGTGTGCTTTATCCCGGGCAGAGCGTCGGCAGGGCCGAAATCGAACGGATCGCCGCGCCGCGCAAGGTGATTGACCGGGTCGAGGAGACGATGGCTCTGTTCTCGTCTCTACAGGGCCTTGGCTTTGGGCGCGACGCGGAACCTGCGCCAGAAGCTCCTGCGCTGGCTAATGGCGAAGAACCGGAACGTGATCCGCCATCTCAGGAGGCTATGTTCGAGGAGTCTAGCCTTGAACCGGCGCCGTCCATGGCGCCTGATTTGCTATCCATTCCTGCGGATGTGTCGGAATTCCTGCGCGCGACTCCCGACTTCAATTTTCGCGATCATATGACGAAGATCGAGATCGCCTTTATCAGAGGCGCACTGTCGGAGATGAATGGCTCGGTAAGTGGGGCCGCGCGCATGCTTGGGCTGCAGCGCACGACCCTCATCGAAAAGATGCGGAAATATTCGATCGATCGAGAAGAGGCCTGATCAGGCCGCTTTAGCTGCGGTGCTGATCGAGTTCCAAGCGTTGGCGATCTCGCTGATCGCCTCGTGGACCTCGTTGAGAGCCTCGATATTGTTCTTGAAGCTCGCTTCGATCAGTCGGCGGCGGGCCCAGACATAGAGATGCTCAAGCGACTGAGCCACCTCGCCGCCACGTTCGAAATCGAGGCTGGTGGTCAGGACATGGACGATCGTAAGGGCCTTGGTCAGATGTTCTGACTTCGCGGCGAGATCCTTGCGTTCCAGCGCGTCGCGTCCCAGTTCCATGCTCAGAAGCAGGTGGGTAAATAGAATCTGAACGAGATCGTGGGGGTCGGCGCCCTCCACCAGGTAATCCTGTTCCGCCGTTTGATAGGCTTTGATCGCGTCCCGATTAAACATGGTGGTCACCGCTCCTGTACCGATGTGTTAACGGCGCGGTCGCGGCGAATTTTAATGGAATCTAACCTTTTTCAGGCCGGGTTTCTGTTGGCACAAGGATTGCTAGATCTTGATTGAAGCTGCTGTTTGGGCAGCGCCAATTTTTGGCTTCAATCGGAGATTGATATGCTGTCGATAACGTTGTCCGGTCTCAATAGCGCTCAAAAAAGCCTCGACGTCGTGTCCAACAACCTGGCCAACGCCGGCACGACAGGCTTCAAGCGCTCGGATGTATCCTTCGTTGACGTCTTCGCGAACGATCCTTCGAGCAGCTCTCGCGTCGCTGTTGGCTCGGGCACCGCGATTGGCGCCGTGGACCGCAGCACATCTCAGGGTCAGCTGGTGACGACCGATCAGGTGACCGACCTCGCCATCGCTGGACGCGGTTACTTCAAGATGCTGGCTCAGGATCCGACGACTGGCACAACGGACTACTACTACACGCGGTCTGGCAATTTCTCTGTCAACGCCGATGGCAATATGTGTGATTCCCAAGGCAATCTTTTGCGTTGTTTCGAGGTTGATCCTAACGGCAATATCACCCGCACTGAAACGAACGCGCATATTGAAACCGAAAAGCCAGAGGGTTCTGTTGCTGTAAAGCTTGGGGCTTCGGCTGTTGAGGGGACCGAGGTCACTCTTTATCTTTATGGTAAGGAGCTGATGACCCAGCCCGTCACAAACCAGGACGTTCAAACCGGGTTCATCACGTTTGTGGCGCCAGAGCTCAACTCCGGGATCGCAGGCCATGTTTCGGCTGATTACGCCGAGCAGAAGATTACTGTGACCTTGCCCGATACGGCGGCGGATCTCGATCAGGCTAACGCCACCACGCAATTGACTGATCGCGAGGCGAGAGCAGGGTATGGCGATACGATTGAGCTTTGGGGCACTGACGCATCCGGGAGCCAGAAGCTTTTAGATCGTCATATCGTCACTTTGAAGGAAGCCACCAGCACGGCTCGCTCTATTCTTTTCGAGCAGCCTTATGATGCGACTGGTCCCTTCGTCGCCAAATATGTCAAGAACAATGTGTCGGCGGATATTGTGCCTGCCAAGGTGACTACGGATGCGGCTGCGACGACCGCCGCCGCCGCAGAGTTCCGTGGTGTTTTCGTGCAGAGCCTTGCGATTGGTTCCAAGGGCATCATTCAGGAAAACTACAGCGACGGATCCAAGCGCATCGTTGGCGCCATCGCGCTCGCAACCTTCCCCAACGAAGCTGGCCTGAAGCCGATTGGCAACACCGATTTTGTCGCTTGTGAAGCGAGCGGCGAAGCGACGCTGACGCCGGCCGGCGCTCCTTATGCGGGCGACATTCACTCGGGCACGCTTGAGCAGGCCAATGTCGACATCACTCAGGAGTTGATGGCGATGTTGAAGGCCCAGCAGATCTATAACGGCAACGCTCGTATGATGCAGACGGCCATCGAAGTGACCCAGCGCATCACTGACAAGATCTAACAGCTAGCTAGCTAGCTTAAACGTTTCGCAGGCGCGTCTTAAGCCGCGCCTGACTCTACCTCTGCCGCATGCTGCGGCGTCGCGTCTTGATGGCGCAACAATGGGAGTTGCTCGTGTTCGGCATCATTGGCATCGTGTTGCTGTTTGCTTGCGTGTTCGGCGTGTTCGTCGCGCACGGCGGCGATCTTGCGCCAATCATTCACGCTGCGCCTTCAGAGCTTGCGACCATCGGCGGCGCGGCTGTGGGCGCTATGTTGCTTGGCAACGATCTTGACACCATCAAGGGCGTCGCTGGCGGCATGGGTAAGATCTTTGGTGGGTCGAAGTGGAAGAAGCAGGACTTCCTCGACGTCATCTTCCTCGTGTCGCGCCTGATGAAGATCCTGCGCGTCGATGGGCCGGTGGCTCTTGAAGCGCATGTGGAAAGTCCTGACTCTAGCGCGATCTTCGGTGAATATCCGAGGATCATGGCGGATCATCATCTTCTTCATCTCATCACCGATAACATTCGTCTGATGGTCATCTCGTCAGGCAACCTCAACGCCTATGCGGTGGAAGAGGTTATGGATGCGTCGATCAAGGAACATTCCCACCACGCCCAGCATCCGGCCCACGCGCTTGCCTCCATGGCGGGCGCGTTGCCTGCGCTTGGTATCGTGGCCTGCGTGCTCGGCGTCGTGAAGACCATGGGCGCGATCGATCAGCCTCCGACGGTTCTAGGCGCCCTCATTGGCTCCGCGCTCGTCGGCACGTTCATCGGCGTGTTCCTGGCCTATGGTCTTGTGGAGCCCATGGCGGGTCGTCTCGCCAATGTGTGTAAGGAAGAGATGCAGATCTACCACGTGGTCAAGCAGATCATCGTGGCGAGCTTGCATGGCCATCCCCAGCCGCTCGTGATTGAAGCGGCGCGCGTCACCATCAGCTCGCACAATCAGCCGAGCTTCGCTGAAGTCTTCGACGGCCTGCGAGGGAAATAATCATGGCTGAGGCCAAAAAGGGGAAGAAGGGCGACGCTCCGCCGCCGCCCGCCCCGATCATCATCAAGAAGGTGCAGGGCGAAGAAGGCGGCGGCCACGGCGGCGCGTGGAAGATTGCGCTTGCCGACATGATGACCGCCATGATGGCCTTCTTCCTGCTCATGTGGCTGCTCGGCGCGACCGCCGAATCCAAGCGCAAGAGCGTCGCTGACTATTTCAAACCAACACCCAAGAGCCTTGTGCAAATGGGACAGCTTGCGGGCTCCAATGGCGTGTTGGGCGGCCGCTCCATTCTCGACCCCGAAGGTCTTCCCACCGCCGCGTCGCAAACCTCCATTCTCGATCTTGAGCCGCCTAAAGTTCCCGAAGGGGAAGAGGGGCAGGGCAAGGGTTCGCAAAACGAGGACAAGCAGGGCAAGGGCAACAGTGAGGATAAGGGCGACAAGTCCGGCGGCAAGGGCGCTGAATCCGCTGACAACCAGGGCAAGGGCAGTTCTTCTGGCGAACAGTCGGAGGCGGCCAAGGCCAAGTCCGCCGCTGAGCAGGATCAGAAGAATTTCGACTCCATCGAGCAGGACCTGCGGCAGAAGCTTCAGGATAACAAGCAGCTGGCTGCCTTGCAGGGCCAGGTGCAGTTCATTCGCGACAAGGATGGTTTGCGTATCGAGGTCATCGACAAGGCTGACTTCTCGATGTTCGCGCTTGGCACTTCGAAGCTGCTGCCGCGTGCGCAACAGTTGCTTGACGAGATCGCCAAGACCGTCGCGTCCATGCCCAACAAGGTTAAGGTTCGGGGCCATACTGACAGTGTTCCCTTCGCCAATCCTGAGCAGAAGAACAACTGGGTGCTGTCCGCCGAGCGCGCTGATCAGACGCGTCAGCTGCTTGAAAAACGCGGCGTAGGGACCGACCGTTTCGCGAGCATTGAAGGGCTCTCTGACGTCGAACCGTTCATCCCGGCTGATAAGGCTGACCCGCGCAACAGGCGCATCAGCATCACTCTGAAGTATCAGGGGCAGTAAATGAGGCGCGCTTTTGCTCTTCTTCTTTCTGCGGGCATGATTTTGATCGCGCCCATGGTGTCAGGCGCCGTAGCCAACGAGGCTCCGCCTCCGCCGCCGAAGAACGATCCGACGGCGTCAAAGCCCCCGCCATCGTCTAGTCTGACGGGAAACGCCATTCCCCATTGTGAACTTGGGTCCTATCCGGCAGGCAATGTATGCAGGCCGGCCAGACCTGGCTTCTACGCCGGGCCCAATGCGCTTTATCCAACCGCGTGCCCCGCAGGCAAGACCTCGAACTATGGCGCGCGCGGCGTTTCGGAATGCTTTTAAGCGCCAAGGCTGATCGCACCGGTGGCTTTTTTTGGCATATGCGCGCGCTGGTCGCGCGTCGCTCGCTTTGGGTTCCATTCAGAGAAGAGGTCGAAAGCTGGCTTGCTGGCTGGACGCCGCCTCATCGCAAATTGCTGTTGGTGGGGCCAAGCGCTGGCTGGTGTCTGCCTGACAGTTTCCTGACACGCTTTGAAGAAATCACAGCTGTCGATATAGATCCTTTCGCCAAGCCGCTTTTTAGCCTGTTGCATGGCCGCGCTTTACGTCGCGCTGGCGTGCGGCTGTCGTGGTCGCAAACGGACTTCTTCGCAGATCCTGCGCATGTTCTTCACGCTCATCCTGATGCGACCGTTCTGTTTTGCAATGTGGCTGGGCAGCGCTGTGTGCAGACCCGCGATTCCGCCGCTGTTGAGCAGGAGATGCTGCGATTGCGCGCCTTGTTGCAAGGAAGGTCCTGGGCTTCGTTTCATGATCTGCTCTCGGCTGAGACGCATGAAACTCGGCAAGCGCGACACCTTGCGCAACAGATGAGCGCTTATGACCTGCTGTCCTCTTATGGATTGGGCGGTGAGTGGTTTGACCATCTCACCGGCCAGCTTTTGCCCCCCAATTCTCCGCGCCGGATCATGCCATGGCGCATCAATCGTGGGCGGCTGCATCTGATCGAAGCGGGCTGGGTCGAGGGGTGAGGCTTCGACCCCTGGGTTTCAGGCCGTAGCCGCAAGCGCGCGTTCGTTAAGCTCTTCGATCAGATGTCCGTTGCGCGCCTTGCGCAGGAGCGGGGAGGGGCCGTCAAAGATGCCCCAGGCGCAATGGCCCTGCCGCGGGCGGTTCTCGCGCCACCATTGAGCGCTGCGCTTGGGATAGGTCGCGTCGTCCACCTGCTCCATCTCCGTCGTATATTCGACAGCAAAGCCGTTCGGATCGATGAAGAAGGTATAGACATTGGCGCCGGGGCCGGAATGACGGCCGGGGCCATGTTCGAGGTTGTAGCCGTTGTCTCGCATATGCCCGGCCGCATAGAGCAGACCGTCGAGGTTCGGCAATTCAAACGCCATATGATGCAAGCCGGGGCCATCCACTTTCGCCAGCGCGACGCTGTGATGATCTGGGGAACAGCGCAGGAAGGTGATGCCGTCCGTTTCATCGGAAAATTTCATGCCGAGCAGGTCCATGAAAAACGAGCCCAGCATTTCGTAATTGGCGGCGCGAATGACGGCATGGGAGAATTTATACGGCTTCTTCTTATCTTCCACACAATCAGCATGACCGCGCACATCGCAGCTCACGGATTGCATGATCCCGTCGGGCGTGCGGAATGAAAAGCCGTAGCCTCCGCCTGCGCCTCCTTCAAGCGCGTGGGGCGCATTGACGACATCGGCGCCAAAGCCTTGCGCGCGCGCGTGGAGCGCATCGACGACCGCTTGGTTCGGCGCGGCGAGGTTCACGCCGAGGAATTGCGATTTAGGCGCTTCTCGCAGCGACAGCACATGGTGCTCGGGTCCGTTGGCGCGCAGGTAAACCACGCCATTATGCCGGTCAGCCACCTTCAGTCCCCACGCTTGCGTGTAGAAACGGACGCTTTGCTCAAGGTCCCGCACAGCAAGATTGACGCCCCGAACGCCGGTGACTCTCTCATTCATCGCGTCATCCTCCATGAAAATATGCGGATCAGGAGAGAGCGGATTTTGGGGGTGTGGCATTGATCCAGCGCAAGTCGAAGCATGGCGCGCAATTGATCCCTATCAAAGCGTGAGCGGCCTGCGCGGGGCCAAATCTGCACCGTGATAATGATAGGGAGACTAATATGGCGAAACTCGTCGCTGCTTTCGCCTCATCCCATAGCGTGATGTTGACCTGCCAATTGGTCGACTGGCAGCGCGGATTTCGGGTCTTCGACAAGGCCGGATCCTATTTCGATCGCGACGGAGAGGTTCGCAGCTATGACGATCTCCTGAAGGCGACGCCGCCTGAGGCTGCATCGCTTGTGACGGATGAGGCCATCGCGGGCCGCTTCACCGAAGTTCATGCAGCGATGGCGCATCTGCGCGGCTTGATCGAGGCGGCGCGTCTCGACACGCTCGTCATTTGCGGAGACGACCAGAAGGAACTCTTCAGCGATGAGTTGATGCCGTCCATCGGCGTTTATTATGGCGATACGATCCGGAACGGCGCATGGCGCGAATTGCCCGAGAGCGAATGGTACCGTCGCGCTCAGATGCTGCGTCTCGAGAAAGGCGGGGAGCGCGACTATCCCGTCGACAGTGCGCTGGCGCGTCACTTCATAGACGGCCTCATGGACCGCGACTTCGATATCGCCGCGCTCGGCGGGCTCCCCAAGGATCAATACGAAGGTCACGCGTTTTCGTTCGTGCATCGCACTTATTTGCAGGACCGCGTCATTCCTGTGACGCCGGTGTTTCTGAACACATTCTTTCCGCCGAACCAGCCAAAGCCTGCGCGTTGCCTTGCGCTCGGCGCCGCGCTGCGTCAGTTGATTGAAAGTTTTCCATCAGACGCGCGCGTGGGCCTGATCGCCTCGGGCGGGCTCAGTCATTTCTGCGTCGATGATGATCTCGACCATGCCGTCATGAACGCCATGCGCACGAAGGATCATGAGTTCCTTGCGCGTCTCGATCCAAAGCGTCTGCAAGCCGGAAGTTCCGAAATTCGCAATTGGCTCGTGCTGGCGGGCGCTGCGCCTGACTTTGATCTGGAATGGATTTCCTACACGCCTGGCTATCGCACCGAGGCCCTGACGGGTACAGGCCTCGCCTTCGCCTCGTGGAAGCCGCCTGGCTGATAAAGAGTTAAGTCGCGAGGAGGCGATCGCGCTCCTCGCGATGTAGCGGCTCATTTAGCCCGAGCAAACTCTTCGTAGAAACCGAGCTTGCGCTGCATCGGCGCATCATCGACCTGGAAGATGAAGGTTGGGTGCGTTGGCGACGTATTGGTGATTTCGATCTCCGCATGTGTCGGGATCGCCATCGTGTCGCTTTCGCTAAAGCGCAGCGCTTCACCATCGATATTCGCCTGACCGCCGCCTTCAATGCAGTGAAGCACGGCGGATGATGTGCGGCGCACCGGCTTGATCGTTTCGCCCGGCCGCAGCATGAGCGCAGAGAAGCCGAGCACTGGCAGACATTCGCGGCCGGTCTCAGGATTCACATAAGCGAGTTGCACAGCCTCGCCGCGCGCTGTGACGCCCGCGAGCGAGTTGAGCGCATCACGCACTTCGGCCCAGGGATAGCGGATGAGGGGATAATCAGCGCGTCGGCTGCCGAGCGAATTATAGGGCACGAGGCCGGAGCGTTTGTATCGGGTCTGCGAAGAGTCGGGCTCGCCCCTGACATTCTGCAGATCGCCGTCTACCGCGTATGCGGCCTCCATTGAGCCGACGATGGGCAAGTCAAGCGCGTCCATCCAGATCACGGGGTCGGTTCCTTCATGCCCATGCTCGTGCCAGAGGCCGGATGGCGTCAGGATGAGGTCGCCCTTCTCCATGGGGCACCGCTCGCCCTGTACGGTTGTGTAGCCGCCCTTGCCCTCGATCACCATGCGGATGGCGCTGGGGGAGTGCTTATGCGTTGGCGCGGACTCGCCCGGCAGGATCAGCTGCATGCCGATGAAGATCGAAGGCGTCGCGCTGACGGCGCCGAGGCCAAGGCCGGGATTGGAGAGAATGAGAACGCGCCGCTCGGCCTTTTCCATGGGCGTCAGGCGTCCGGCTTCCAGGAGGCTCGGGCGCACATCGGACCATGCCCAGACATGAGGCTTGGTGCGGCGGTTGGGTTTGTCATAGGGCAGGGCGGCGCGCATCATCGGCCATAGCGGCGTCAAGGAGCTTGAGGCCAGCTTTTCTCTATATGCGACGGGCAATTCCTCAAGCGTGCCAAGTTCCATCATATCCATCTCCCGTCGCGAGGTGCTGCGTCCCCAGCATTCGAAACCAGATTTGGAAAGGTGATTTTGACCTGCATCAAAATCGACGAGGCCCAAATGCAGAAAGCCCGCCCCGGTGAAACGGGACGGGCTTTATTTCAGACGCTGTTGCGCGAGCTTAGGCAGGCCGCTTGATCTGCACCACATTGTGGAGGATCTGGTCGGCCTGGTCGAAGAACTTGCGCACGCCGCGCGCCGCCTGGCGAATGCGCTGCTCGTTCTCGACGATGGCGAGGCGCACGTAATCGTCGCCGAACTCGCCAAAGCCGATGCCCGGCGCCACGGCGACGTCCGCCTTCTCGATCATCAGCTTGGAGAATTCGAGGCTGCCGAGGTGGCGGAACTTCTCCGGCACCGGCACCCAGGCGAACATGGTGGCCTGCGGCGCGGGAATGTCCCAGCCGGCTGCGGCGAAGCTTTCCACGAGCACGTCGCGGCGCTTCTTATAGATGGAGCGCATCTCGGCGATGCAGTCCTCGGGACCATTCAGCGCAGCCGCAGCCGCCACCTGAATGGGCGTATAGGCGCCGTAGTCGAGGTAGGACTTCACGCGCGCCAGCGCGGCCAGAAGGCGCTCGTTGCCGACCGCAAAGCCCATGCGCCAGCCCGCCATGGAGAAGGTCTTCGACATGGAGGTGAACTCCACCGTCACGTCATTGGCGCCGGGGATCTGGAGCACGGACGGGGGTGGGTTGTCGTCGAAATAGACCTCGGCGTAGGCGAGGTCGGAGAGGATGAAGAGTTCGTGCTTCTTCGCGAAGGCGACGAGGTCCTTGTAAAAGTCGAGGCCAGCCACGCAGGCGGTGGGGTTCGACGGATAGCAGGTCACGACGGCGATGGGCTTGGGGATCGAATGGATCACCGCGCGCTCAAGCTGCGTGAAGAAATCAGGCGTCGGGTCCGCGTTGACCGAGCGGATCACGCCGCCCGCCATCAGGAAGCCGAAGGCGTGGATGGGGTAGGAGGGATTCGGCACCACCACGACATCGCCGGGGGCGGTGATCGCCTGCGCCATATTGGCGAAGCCTTCCTTGGAGCCGAGGGTGGCGACGACCTGCGTGTCGGGGTTGAGCTTCACGCCAAAGCGGCGCTCGTAATAGGCCGCCTGAGCGCGGCGCAGGCCCACGATGCCCTTGGAGGCGGAATAGCGGTCCGTCCGGGGCTTGCCGGCGGTCTCGACCAGCTTTTCAATCACGTGACGGGGGGCGGGCAGGTCCGGGTTGCCCATGCCAAGGTCGATGATGTCGGCTCCATTGGCGCGCGCCAGAGCCTTCAGGCGGTTCACCTGTTCGAACACATAGGGCGGCAGACGCTTGACGCGATGGAAGTCGCTCATCGATTCATCCTCGAAAACTGTGCCGGTGTAACTGATCGGGGCCGGGGCGCCAATCCTTCGGATTATCGAACAGGTTACACTAAAGGCTCTTAACGGAGCGTTGGGATGTCCAGCTTGACGGGTTGCGGTTCGGCGGCGGGGGCTGGCTTCGCTTTCTTTGGCGGCGCCGGCGCCACCAGCGGTTTGTAGGCTGCCTTCAGCGGCTTACGGTCGCCCTCCTTGTCATGGGAGACGCGCAGGGCGTCGAGCTCGCGCTCCTTGGCCTTTAATTCGTCGGGCGTGAGAAGCTTGCCCTGCGGTTCGGGCCGCTTGCTGTGAACCGGAACGAAGTTCAGCTCGTTTGGGCGACTTTCGCGCACGAATTCGGAGGGTTGGACGGGCTTGGAACGCTGTCCCACCTGCCGGGCGAGGGAGTCGAGCGGCCCGTCCTGCGCAGCCGGTGCGCTTTGGGCGATGGCCGGCGCCTGCGTCATCGCAAGCATGGCCAGCAGGGCTCCGGGGCCAAGCGCGATGAGGCGAAGAGACATGCGTGAACTCATTTCAAAACCCGCCAGACGCAGCCGCAAAGTCGCTGTCGAGCCATCTTTTCCCGCCTGACTGAGGCGATATCGTGATGCTCGCGATAATCCTTAAAATCCCCGGCGTCGGAAATCCACCCAAAAGCAACGCTATGCCTGCCGGAAGGCTGACAGGGCCGTCTGAACGATTAGAAATTGCTCATTCTTAACAGTGGGTTAATTTGCAGGGCCGATCTTGGCCCCCTATTTGCTCAAGCCAAATGGAGCCCGTGCGGGCGATGGCGAGGCAGGGTCGGAGCGGGCGAGTGGATAGCGTGAAGGCCCTCCTTTTTGGTTCTGTCGAGAAGATCGTCGTCCATTGCGCCTCCGCAGGCGTTGAGAAGGCGATCAGGAACCATATTCGCTGCAAGTTCAGCCCTTCCATCCCCGTCTCGGTCGAACCCCCGATGCTGGGGGTCGAG
The DNA here is from genome assembly GCA_947455285.1 of Beijerinckiaceae bacterium. Classification (GTDB taxonomy): domain Bacteria; phylum Pseudomonadota; class Alphaproteobacteria; order Rhizobiales; family Beijerinckiaceae; genus Terripilifer. The sequence continues at coordinate 18,288 of CANGOK010000015.1, forward strand.
TATATGCAGGTTCATTATTCCGGCGGTCTGCTTCGCGGGGCCCATGCTGACGTGATGGTTCTGGGCTGAGCAGTAACCAAGCCGACGTTGTTTGGTTGCCCGAATACCGGGCTCTATGGCAATGTCCGAACATCGGCTCGCAGCGTTTTAGCGGGTCAGTCAGGTTGCGTTCCATGCTTGCGTCGAATTCGGAAAATCTTCCCGCGCTCATTCCCAGTTCCGGCGACGAAGGAGCTGCGGCGTCCATCTGGACCCCGCAGGTCGAGCAGGAGTTCGAGCAAGAGCCGCCAATCGAAATCGTCATCGATTCCCGCCAGCTCAAGGAACGGATCATCGATTATCTCGGCGCGGTTCTGGCGCGCTGCTGGATCGACCGCAGCCTGCTTGGCCAGATCGAGAGCAATCCCCATCGCGCCCTTCGCAGCCTCGGGATTCTCCTGCCCGACGAGATCGACATCAAGGTCGAGCGGCTCAACAAGGAGCGCCCGCGCCTCGTGATCTTCGAATATAATCACGAGCGCACCTATCGCCGCCGCGTCTGCTATCTGCAGCTCATCATGATGGCGGGGAAATAGGGGAGGCGGGCGCTGGTGGAGCGCCCGGCCTGATCGTTTCAGCTCAGCGTCGCAAGATCGATCACGAAGCGATATTTCACTTCGCTGCGCTTCATGCGCCCATAGGCTTCGTTGATCGTCGCAATATCGATCACCTCGACATCAGCGGTGATGTTGTGGCGCCCTGCGAAATCAAGCATTTCCTGCGTTTCCTTCAGACCGCCAATCAGCGAGCCCGCCACATTGCGGCGGCCCATGATGAGGGGGGCGGTGTTCAAGGCGGCCGCAGGCCCGATGGCGCCCACGATGCACATGGTCGAGTCCCGTTTCAGGAGCCCCATATAGGCGTTGAAGTCGTGGGGGACCGGGATCGTGTTCAGGAGAAAATCGAACTTGCCCGCCCATGCCGCCATGGCCTGCGCATCGGTCGACACCAGCACGTCGTCAGCGCCGAGCCGCCGCGCGTCCTCGCCCTTTTGCGGCGAGGTTGTGATCATGACCACCCGCGCGCCGAGCGCATGGGCGAACTTGACGCCCATATGGCCAAGGCCGCCAAGGCCGATCACGCCGACCGTCATGCCCGGGCCGACTTTCCAGTGCGCCAGCGGCGAATAAGTCGTGATGCCCGCGCACAGCAGAGGCGCCGTCGCCGCCGGGTCGAGGTTCTCGGGAACGGTCACCACATAGTTGCGGTCGACCACGATCTGCTTTGAGTACCCGCCGAAAGTGAGCCCGCCCGGGTCCTTGGTGGGGCTGCTGTAGGTCAGCGTGAAACCCTTGGCGCAATACTGCTCAAGATGGTCCTCGCAGGCCTCGCACTGGCGGCAGCTGTCGACGAGGCAGCCGACGCCGACCCGTTTGCCGGCCGCGAGGTCGGTCACCTCTGCGCCCGTCGAGACCACGCGCCCGATGATCTCGTGGCCGGGAACGATGGGGTAGAGCGACATGCCCCAGTCGTTGTTGGCCATGTGCAGGTCCGAATGGCAGACGCCGCAATAGTCGATCTCGATCAGAACATCGCGCGGCCCGACCGAACGGCGCTCGATCTTGAAGGGGGCGAGGCGATCACCTGCCGCCGTGGCGGCGAAAGCTGAAATGGATCGTAGAGGACTGTTCATGGAATCTCCGGAGAAATGTGCGCACAACGCATACGTAGGCCAAGGTTAGCGGATAAGTTACGAATATAGATTTGCGAGGGCGGGTTCGTCCGCTTCCCCGGGCGTTTGCGGCAGTGGACGCGGCGGCGGACTTCTGGTCTCATAGTCGCCTGATTGCGTCGCTGACGCTGGAACATGACAAGGGATAGGAAATGTCGAAGATTGGGTCGGCCTGGTTACATCGTATTGGTCTTGCGGCCGCAACTTGCGTTTCCGCCCTGTGCGGCGCGGGGCAGGCGAGCGCCGATGATGCGGCTGTCGCGGCCTTCTACAAGGGCAAGACCATCACCATTCTGGTCGGTTCCTCCGCGGGCGGCGGCTATGACACCTACGCCCGCTTGATCGCCCGGCACATGAGCAAGCACATGCTCGGCAATCCGACCGTGATCGTGTCGAACATGCCGGGCGCCGGCAGCAATGTCGCCGCCAATTATATTTACAACGCCGCCGTCAAGGACGGCACGATGATCGGCGCGCTTTACGGCGGTTCGCCCATCGAGCCCCTCATCGGCACGACGCCGGTTCAGCACGATCCCTCGAAATCGCAGTTTCTCGGCAGCGCCAACAACGACGTCTATATTTGCGCGGCGCGCAAAGATGCGCCTGCTCAGTCCATCGAGGACGTGTTTAAAACGGAATTGCTCGCGGGGGCCAGCAACGCCAGCTCCACCGCCGACTTTCCCGCCCTCTTGAACGCCGTGCTGGGTACGAAATTCAAGCTCGTCTTGGGGTATCCCGGCAGTCGCGAAATCGGCCTTGCGATTGACAAGGGAGAGGTGGTGTCCGTTTGCGGCCTGGCCTGGCCATCGGCTTCAGTCACCAATCCCGGCTGGTTCGGCGAGAATGGGACCATGCGCGTCATCCTGCAGACCCATCCCAAGGGCCATGCGGAATTGAACGCCATGGGCGTGCCCAACGCCCTGAGCCTTGCAAAGACGGACGAGCAGCGCGAACTGCTTGAGTTGTTCTTTTCCCAAGAGGTGTTCGGGCGTCCCTATGTCGTCGCTCCCGAAGTTCCCAAGGATCGCGTTGAGGCCTTGCGCAAGGCCTTCTGGGCTACGCTCAAGGACCCGGACCTTCTGGCGGACGCCAAGAAGGCCAATCTCGAAGTCGATCCGGTTTCGGCCGAAGAGGTGCAGAAGCTGATCGCCAAGGTTTACGCCGCCCCGCGCGAGCTGACACAGAAAATCAAGAAGGCCATTCAGTTGAACTAAAACGGAGACGCCATGCGGCTTGCCTCTCTTTGCATCGCTGCGCTTCTGGCCTGCGCGCCCCGGGTTGTTGGGGCGCAGGATGCGGTGGCGCAATTCTATAGGGGCAAGCAGGTCTCCATCATCGTGGGGACCGCCGCTGGTGGCGGCTATGATGCTTACGCACGTTTCATAGCCCGCCATTATGGGGACCATATCCCCGGCAACCCCTCCGTAGTCGTTTCGAACATGCCGGGGGCGGGGAGCAATCTGGCCGCCTACCATGTGGCGGCGGTGGCGCCCAAGGATGGAACGGTGATCGGCGCCATCTTCGCGGGCGCACTGCTGGAGCCTCTCATCGGCACCACCACCGTGCGTCACGATCCGAACCGCTTCCAACTTCTGGGTTCGGCCAATGACGATGTCTATGTATGTCTCGCGCGCAAGGACGCCCCGGTGAAGACTTTCGCCGAGGCTTTGGAGACCCCGCTCATCATGGGCGCCAGCATGGCCAGCTCCAGCGCCGATTTCGCGATGACGCTAAACAATGTCCTAGGAGCCAAGTTCAAAGTCGTCATCGGCTATAACGGCAGCCGCAACATCATGCTCGCGATGGAGAAGGGGGAAGTGCAGGGCGCCTGCGGCTTCGCTTGGCCCTCGATCTCCGTCACCAATCCCGACTGGTTCGGGCCGAACGGTCAGATGCGCGTTCTCGCGCAGACTCACGTGCAGGGCTATCCCGGCCTCAATCAGGAGGGCGTGCCGCGCGCCAGCGAATTCGCCAAGACGCCGGAGCAGCGCGAAATCATGGAGCTGTTCTTCAGCCATACGAGCTTCGGACGCCCTTATCTGGTGGCTGGCGAGGTTCCAGCGGATCGGGTCGCCGCGCTTCGCAAGGCCTTCATGGAGACGATGCGCGATCCAGAGTTCGTGGCGGAGGCTAAGCGCGCGGGGCTCGATATCGACGCCGTGGACGGGGTCGAAACGCAGCGTCTGGTCCGCCGCTTTTATGAGACCTCACCGGATATCGTCGGGAAGGTGAAAAAGGCTCTCCAGCCGCCGCAGTGACGTCGCGCCGTCTGGACTTTGCTGCGGGCCTCCTTGCCCGCAGGAATTGAAGCGATTAGCTTTTTCACCGAATCGGCAGTCGCCACGAGGTTCGCTTGATCGACCGCTTCATCAAATTGCTTGTCCTCTGTCTCGGGGGCCTGCTCATCGTTCTCGTCGGGCATTTGCTGATCAACGAGGGGGGGGACGCCAGCCGTCCGGCGTCGTCGCAAGCTTCCCGGGCGGAGCCGGAGGCGGGCAAGTCCGATTTGGACGCCACGGATCTCGCAACCAAGCGGGTCAAAACCGTTCCTGTGCGCCCTCAGGACTTGTCCACCGCGCCGCAATAGCCCCGATGAGCACGATTCCCGGGGCTTCGGGCCGAAAGTCGGCAGGGGAGGTGGCTCAGCTTCCTTGATCGCCGCGTACAAATCAGGCACAAGGCCAGCCAGCCCCAACCCCTCGTCCAGAGGCCACATGTCCCAGTCCCTGCGCGTCGGCATAGCCGGTCTTGGCAACGTCGGCGCTTCCGTCATCCGCCTTCTCGAACGCCAGTCGGCCGCTTTGGCGGCCCGAACCGGACGCACCATCAAGGTCACGGCCGTTTCAGCGCGTGACCGCACCCGCGATCGCGGGGTGGATGTGTCAGGC